>JBMOQT010000318.1:0-44093 GCA_049320945.1 Pseudomonadota bacterium | reverse complement strand
GGCAGCTCCTTGTATTCTTGCCACTTCTCCTTGATGACTTGCTTTTGCTCCGGGGGTGCTTTCTGCAGCTTCTGGAAATTCTCCCGCGCCGCCCTGCGCTGCGCCGGGGTGAGGGCGGCCCAGTCCTTCATGCGCTTCTGCACCCGGGCCTGCTCGTCCGGTGTCATGGAGGGGTAGCGCTTGGCAATGCCCAGCCATTTCTTGCGGCGCGGCCCGTCCATCTGGTCCCATTCGCCGGCGAGGGGCGCCAGGATCTGCTTCTGCTCGGGCGTGAGCTGGGCCCAGTTCGGCTGCACCAGGTCGGTGACCACGGCGTGGGCGGGCAGGGCCAAGGAAAACAGCGCAATCAGAGCTGCGAGGAGTGCTGCTCGAGCCATGCTTGGAAGCCCCGATCCAGGTATGCGTTGATGGGCAGATCATCCGCCAGCAGCGCACTGTCGATCTCCTCGTATTCCGCTGCTTTCTCGAACTCATGCCAGACGGAGACGCCCAGCACCGCCAGCGCCAGGGCAACCACCACCAGGCCGAGGCGCAGCCCCGGCGGGGAGAAATGGAAGGAGAAATGTCCCGCCCCTGCCAGGCGCAGGCCGCCCGAGGCGATTTTCTGACGCGCCAGGGCCGCCTGGCGCGCCTGGAACAGCTTCTCGGCGGTCGCCCGATCGACCTTGCCGGCGCTCGTGTCCAGGTAGTGCGTTATCTTGTATGCCAGATCCTGTTCTCTCATAACTCGATGCCCTTGGCCTTGAGGGCCGCAGCCAAAGTATGGGTGGCGCGGGAGCAGTGAGTCTTTACACTGCCTTCCGAGCAGCCCATCGCCGCTGCGGTCTCGGCTATATCCATATCCTCCCAGTAACGCATCAGAAACGCTTCCCGTTGACGGGGCGGCAGCTTGCTGATCTCCTGTTCGATGATGGCCAGCACCTGGGACTGTTCCAGGGACCCGTGGGGCGAGCCCGCGGGGTTGGACGGTGCTTCCGTTTCCAGGGTTTCCAGGGGATCCCTGTCCTCCTCGTCCTCGGACGAAAAGGCCGACAGGACCGTGGTCCACAGGGAGCGGACTTTCTGCCGCCGGTAGAAGTCGCGGATGACGTTCTGCAGGATGCGCTGAAACAGCATCGGCAATTCGTCCAGCGGCTTCTGGCCATACTTCTCGGCCAGTTTCAGCATGGCGTCCTGCACCACGTCCAGGGCGGCGTCCTCGTCGCGCAGGGCATAGAGTGCCTGTTTGTAGGCGCGGCGCTCTACGCTGGCGAGAAAATCCGAGAGTTCTGTGCGCGAAGCCAGGGCAAACCGATCCGAAGTGGAGAGAGCCTGGTCGCGCCCCGCGGCCGAATGCCTTGACCAAAGCGGGGCGAGCCAGTAAGGTTACATGTTTTTCAGGCGCTTATTGCCGTTTGTACAGCCACGGATGGGGCCATGGTCTTAACTGGTGCGGAAATTGTAATCAGGTGTTTGCAGGAAGAAAAGGTCGACTACGTCTTCGGCTATCCGGGCGGCGCCGTGCTCTTCATTTACGACGAGCTGTTCAAGCAGGACAAGGTGCGGCACGTACTGGTGCGCCATGAGCAGGCCGCGGTGCATGCCGCCGACGGCTACGCCCGGTCCACGGAGAAGGTGGGTGTGGCCCTGGTCACCTCGGGCCCCGGCGTCACCAATGCCGTCACCGGCATCGCCACCGCCTATATGGACTCCATCCCCCTGGTCATCATCAGCGGCCAGGTGCCCACCGCCGCCATCGGCCAGGACGCCTTCCAGGAAGTGGACACCGTGGGCATCACGCGCCCGTGCGTCAAGCACAACATCCTGGTGAAGGACGTCAGGGACATTGCGCCGGCCCTCAAGAAGGCTTTCTATCTGGCCAAGACCGGCCGGCCCGGTCCCGTCCTGGTGGATATCCCCAAGGACATCACCGCCCAGAAGTGCGAGTTCAACTATCCCAAGAGCATCGCCATGCGCTCCTACAACCCCGTGATCAAGGGGCACCAGGGGCAGATCCGGAAAGCCGTGCAGCTGCTGCTGGAAGCGCAGCGGCCGATGGTCTATACGGGGGGCGGCGTCATCCTGTCCGATGCCGCCGAGAAGCTCACGCGGCTGGTGAAGACCCTCGGCTTCCCCTGCACCAACACCCTCATGGGACTGGGCGGCTATCCGGCCACCGACAGGCAGTTCGTCGGCATGCTGGGTATGCACGGCACCTATGAAGCAAACATGGCCATGCAGTACTGTGACGTGCTGCTCGCCGTCGGCGCCCGCTTCGACGACCGGGTGATCGGCAATCCGGCCCATTTCGCCCAGGTGGCGCGCAAGATCATTCACATCGACATCGACCCGTCGAGCATTTCCAAGCGCGTCAAGGTGGACGTGCCGATCGTCGGCCACGTGCCCGAGGTGCTGGACGAGATGCTGCGCCTGATCGGGGCCACCAGCGAGCGGCCGAACAAGGAGGCACTGGCCGCCTGGTGGAAGCAGATCGAGGAATGGCGCGGCCGCGACTGCCTCAAGTATGACCGCAAGAGCCCGATCATCAAACCGCAGATGGTGGTAGAGCAGCTCTACGAAGTCACCAAGGGCGATGCTTTCGTCACCACCGACGTGGGCCAGCACCAGATGTGGGCGGCCCAGTTCTACAAGTTCGACAAGCCGCGGCGCTGGGTCACCTCCGGCGGCCTGGGCACCATGGGCTTCGGCCTGCCCGCGGCCATGGGCGTGCAACTGGCCCATCCCGGCTCGCCGGTCGCCTGCGTCACCGGCGAGGCGAGCATCCAGATGTGCATCCAGGAGCTGTCTACCTGCAGGCAGTACCGGCTGCCCATCAAGATCGTGAACCTCAACAACCGCTATCTCGGCATGGTGCGCCAGTGGCAGGAGTTCTTCCACGGCAACCGCTATTCCGAGTCCTACATGGACGCCCTGCCGGATTTCGTGAAACTGGCCGAGGCCTATGGCCATGTGGGCATCCGCGTGGAGAATCCGGCCGATATCGAGGGCGCCCTGCGCGAGGCCTTCAAGCGCAAGAACGAACTGGTATTCCTGGATTTCCTGGTGGACCAGACCGAGAACGTCTACCCGATGGTCCAGGGCGGCAAGGGCCTGACGGAAATGATCCTGTCCGAAGAACTCTAAGACCAGATAACACCATGAGACACGTCATCTCGCTGCTTCTGGAAAACGAAGCCGGCGCCCTCTCGCGCGTGTCGGGCCTGTTTTCCGCACGCGCCTACAACATCGAGTCACTTACCGTGGCGCCGACGGAAGACCCCTCCATGTCGCGCATGACCATCGTCAGCATAGGCTCCGACGACGTCATCGAGCAGATCACCAAGCAGCTCAACAAGCTGATCGAGGTGGTGAAGGTGGTGGACATCTCCGAGGCCGCCCACATCGAGCGCGAGCTGATGCTCATCAAGGTGCGCGCCACCGGCAAGGACCGGGAGGAGATGAAGCGCATGTCGGACATCTTCCGCGGGCGCATCATCGATGTCACCGAATCCACCTTCGTGATCGAGCTGACCGGCAACACCGCCAAGCTCGACGCTTTCCTGGAAGCGATCGACCGCTCGCTCATCCTGGAAACGGTACGCACGGGCGTGTGCGGCATCGGCCGCGGCGACCGGATCTTGAAAGTCTAGGCACTTGTTCGCTTTGAAAGGTAAATCAATGAAGGTCTATTACGACAAAGACGCCGACCTCTCCCTCATCAAGGGCAAGAAAGTCACCATCGTGGGTTACGGCTCCCAGGGGCACGCCCATGCCCTCAACTTGCACGATTCCGGTGTCAAGGTCACCGTCGGCCTGCGCCGTGGCGGTGCGTCCTGGGACAAGGCGAAGAACGCCGGCTTGACGGTCAAGGAAGTGCCGGAAGCCGTCAAGGAAGCCGACCTGGTCATGATCCTCCTGCCCGACGAGAACATCGCCCAGGCGTACAACAACGACGTCGAACCCAACATCAAGAAGGGTGCCGCGCTGGCATTTGCCCACGGCTTCAACATCCATTACGGCCAGGTCATCCCGCGCGACGACCTGGACGTCATCATGATCGCGCCGAAGGGTCCCGGCCACCTGGTGCGCTCCACCTACACCCAGGGCGGCGGCGTGCCTTCCCTGATCGCCGTGCACCAGGACCGTTCGGGCAAGGCGCGCGATATCGCCCTGTCGTATGCGGCGGCCAACGGCGGTACGCGCGGCGGCGTCATCGAGACCACCTTCCGCGAAGAGACCGAGACCGATCTGTTCGGCGAGCAGGTGGTGCTGTGCGGCGGCACGGTGGAACTGATCAAGGCCGGCTTCGAGACCCTGGTGGAGGCGGGCTACGCCCCGGAGATGGCCTACTTCGAGTGCCTGCACGAGCTGAAGCTGATCGTGGACCTGATCTACGAAGGCGGTCTGGCCAACATGCACTACTCGATCTCCAACAACGCCGAGTATGGTGACATCACCCGCGGTCCGCGCATCATTACCGACCAGACCCGGGCCGAGATGCGCAAGATCCTCAAGGAGATCCAGACCGGCCAGTACGCCAAGGAGTTCATCCTGGAGAACCGCGCCGGCGCGCCGACGCTGCTGGCCCAGCGGCGCAACCTGGCAGAGCACGAGATCGAGAAGGTCGGCGCCAAGCTGCGCGACATGATGCCCTGGATCAAGAAGAACAAGCTGGTCGATCAGAGCAAGAACTGATGCCGCGTGACCGGTGACGGCTGACGGGTGACGTAAAATAGGCGCCACCCGTCGGCCGCTAATAAGATGAACTATCCCCATCCCATCATCGCCCGCGAAGGCTGGCCTTTTCTGGCGGCTTCCGTGGCCGTCTCCCTCGTCGTCGTCTGGCTGGCCGGGTGGCTGTGGTCGGCTCCCCTGTGGCTGTGGACGCTGTTCGTGCTCCAGTTCTTCCGGGATCCACCGCGCCCCATTCCGGGCAACGAGAAGAGCGTGCTGTCGCCTGCCGACGGCCGCGTCCTGTGCGTGGAGAAGGCTTTCGATCCTTACCTGCAGCGCGAAACCCTCAAGATCAGCGTGTTCATGAACGTGTTCAACGTCCACTCCAACCGCAGTCCGGTGGACGGCGAGGTGAAGCAGGTGTGGTATCACCGGGGCAGCTTCCTCAATGCGGCCCTGGACAAGGCCTCGGCCGAGAACGAGCGCAATGCCCTGTGGCTGCGCACCAGGACCGGGCATGACGTCACTTGCGTGCAGGTGGCGGGACTGATCGCCCGGCGCATCCTGTGCTACGTGAAGGCCGGCAGCACGCTGGTGCGCGGCCAGCGCTACGGCTTCATTCGCTTCGGCTCCCGCGTGGACCTGTATCTGCCGCCCGAGACCCGGGTCAAGGCGACCATCGGCGAAAAGGTCTATGCCTCGGCGACCATCGTCGCGGAGTTGCCCTAGAATAGCTGCGCGCCAAGACCTGGACCGATCCATGCCGGACATCCGCCCCCGGAAAACCCTGGTAAACCCCGAGCTGCGCCGCCGCGGCATCTACATCCTGCCCAACCTGTTTACCACCGCGGCGCTGTTCGCCGGCTTCTATGCCATCGTCCAGGCCATGAATCTGCGCTTCGAGCATGCGGCGGTGGCCATCTTCATCGCCATGGTGCTCGACGGGCTGGACGGCCGGGTGGCGCGCCTGACCCGCACCCAGAGCGCCTTCGGCGCCGAGTACGATTCCCTGTCCGACATGGTGTCCTTCGGCGCCGCGCCCGCCCTGGTGATGTACGAGTGGGCCCTCAAGGGTATGGGCAAACTGGGCTGGATCGCGGCCTTCATCTACTGCGTCGGCGCCGCCCTGCGCCTGGCGCGCTTCAATACCACTCTGGAGGTCATGGACAAGCGCTACTTCCAGGGACTGCCCAGCCCCGCCGCCGCGGCGCTGGTGGCCGGCCTCGTGTGGGTCCTGCTCGATCTGGGATATACGGGCGAGGACGTGCGCTGGTTCGCCTGCGCCTTGACCATCTTTGCCGGTGTCACCATGGTCAGCAGCTTCCGCTTCTACAGCTTCAAGGACATCAACCTCAGGCGCAGCGTGCCCTTCTTCGTCGTGCTGGGACTGGTCATGGTGTTCGTCCTGGTGTCCAGCTACCCGCCCGGAGTGCTGTTCGGACTGTTCCTGGTCTATTCCCTGTCGGGCTACGTCATGGCGGCGTGGAACCAGTACAAGCGCTTCCGGCAGAAATCGGGGACCTCCTGATCTTGTTGCACCGGCCGGGAAATCCGTTTATATTCGGCTCCATGGTTGCCACCAAATTCAACCTCTCGCTGTCTCCCCGTCTCAGCGGCCTGCTGCTGGCCCGGCCGCTGCTGCGCCCCGCGCGCTAAATCCTACCTCCCCCCACAATTCGTTTCGATTGCGCCCGGTGCGGCAGAATGGCCCGCCGAGGTCTCGGCATGTTCTGCAAGCGGAGAAACCCATGAGCATGGAACAACGATTCACCCCGAAGAGCGGCAAGGAGCATTTGGTCATTTTCGACACCACCCTGCGCGATGGCGAGCAAAGCCCCGGCGCGTCCATGACCCGGGAGGAGAAGCTGCGCATCGCGCGGCAGCTGGAACGCATGCGCGTGGACGTGATCGAGGCCGGCTTCCCGGCCGCGTCCAACGGCGATTTCGAGGCGGTGCGCGCGGTGGCCGAGGCGATCAAGGAGTCTACGGTCTGCGGCCTGGCCCGGGCCAACGAGAACGACATTCGCCGTGCCGGCGAAGCCCTCAAGCCCGCCGCCCGGGGGCGCATCCACACGTTCATAGCCACCAGCCCGATCCATATGGAGAAGAAGCTGCGCATGACGCCCGACCAGGTGGTGGAGCAGGCGGTGAAATCGGTCAAGTGGGCGCGCGAATATACCGATGACGTGGAGTTCTCGGCTGAGGACGCAGGCCGCTCCGAACTGGATTTCCTGTGCCGCATTTTCGAGGCGGTGATCAAGGCAGGCGCCAAGACCATCAATGTCCCGGACACCGTCGGCTACAACGTTCCCGGTCAGTTCTCCCAGACCCTGCGCCAACTGCGCAGCCGCGTGCCCAATTCCGATCGCGTGATCTGGTCGGTCCATTGCCACAACGACCTGGGGCTGGCCGTGGCCAACTCCCTGGCCGCCGTTCTGGAGGGCGCGCGCCAGGTCGAGTGCACCATCAACGGCCTGGGCGAGCGCGCCGGCAATGCCGCTCTGGAGGAGATCGTCATGGCGGTGCGCACCCGCCAGGATGTCTTTCCCTGCGACACGCGCATCGACACCACCCAGATCGTCCCGGCGTCGCGGCTGGTGGCGGGTATCACCGGCTTCGCAGTGCAGCCCAACAAGGCCATCGTCGGCGCCAACGCCTTCGCCCACGAGTCGGGCATCCACCAGGACGGCGTGCTCAAGCATCGCGAGACCTACGAAATCATGCGCGCCGAGGATGTGGGCTGGCATGCCAACAAGCTGGTGCTGGGCAAGCACTCCGGCCGCAACGCCTTCAAGACGCGCCTGCAGGAGCTGGGCATCGTGGTGGAATCGGAGGAGCAGCTCAACGCCGCCTTCGCCCGCTTCAAGGAACTGGCGGACAAGAAGCACGAGATCTTCGACGAAGACTTGCACGCCCTCATGAGCGACGAGGCGGTCACACCCGAGCAGGAGTATTACAAGCTGGTGTCGTCCGCCTTCCGCTCCGAAACGGGCGAGACGCCCTACGCGCGCGTCACCCTGGCGGTGGGGGGCGAGGAACGGCGTGCCGAGGCCACGGGCGACGGGCCGGTGGATGCCTCCTTCAAGGCGGTGGAGAGCATCGTCAACAGCAAGGCGGAGCTGGTGCTGTTTTCGGTGAACAGCATCACGGGCGGCACCGATGCCCAGGGCGAGGTGACGGTGCGCCTGTCCCGCGACGGCCGCATCGTCAATGGTCAGGGCGCCGACACCGACATCATCGTGGCGTCCGTGAAGGCCTACGTGAACGCCCTGAACAAGCTGCACTCCAAGCTGGAGCGGGTGAACCCGCAAGTGTGAGGCGGCCGGGGCCCGGAATCAGGCTTGTCGCTGCGGGCGGGTGCGGCGGGCGAACAGGGCCGCCGCCAGGAACAGCTGCAGCGCCAGGAGTGTTTCGGCGGCCGCCAGCACCTGGCTGGTTCCCCGCTCGCCGGCCGCCCGCACGACCCCTTCGGCGAAATAGGCCAGTGCCAGCAGGGTGGTCCACTGGTGGGTGTAGCGCCGCGCCTTGAGCAGGCCCATGAGGGGTGCCAGGAGCGGCAGGGTCTTCAATACCAGCCAGGAGCCGCCCGGCCGCAAGGGCGCAAGCCACAGCTCCCATGCCAGAGAAAGGGCGATGAGGCCCAGCAGGGCGGCGATGGCGAGGGAGTTGTAGAGGCGGGCGGAGGGGTTCATCGGTTCACCGACGGCGGAGGGTAGAATTCCCCTTTCTTGCCGTCGTTGCGGCCGAATTATAACGTTTCTGCCCCATGATCGCTTCCGGCCTGCGCGCCTTCGGCGCCTTCGTTGCCCTGGTGCTGCGCCGCTTCCGGGCCGTGCGCGGCGCCCAGGTGGCGGGCAGCCTGGCCTTCACCACCCTGCTCGCCCTGGTGCCCCTGGTTGCCGTCGGCCTGGTGCTGATCTCAAAGTTCCAGCTGTTCGCCAGCCTGGGGACGGAACTGCGCGGCTTTCTCCTGGCTTATCTGCTGCCCGACAAGGCGGGGCGCATGATCGCCAGCTACACCGGGCAGTTCTCCCAGAAGGCGGCGGGCCTGACCATCGTCGGCGCCCTGGCGTTGTTCGCCACGGCGCTGATGCTCGTTGCCACCATAGACCGCGCTTTCCAGCGCATCTGGGCGGAGCGCGAGCACCGCTTCGATCCCCGGCGCGTGCTGGCCTATGCCGCAGTGCTGGTATTCGGTCCCGTGGCGCTGGGGGCCAGCCTGGCCGCGACCACTTATCTCCTGCGCGCCTCCCTGGGCCTGGTGAACGAGCCGCTCTGGGTTACGGCCCTGTTCTATCGCACGGTGCCGATAGTATTCCTGGCGACCCTGTTCGCCTTCCTCTACTTCGCCATACCGAACCGCCGCGTGGACTGGCGCCACGCCGCCGGCGGCGGGCTGTTCGCCGCGCTCGCCCTCGTCCTCATGCAGCGCCTGTTCGGGCTCTACCTCGCCAAGGTCCCCACTTACACCCTGATTTATGGCACGTTCGCCACCATCCCGATCTTTCTCGTGTGGCTGTATCTGTCGTGGACCGTGATCCTTTTCGGCGCCCTGGTCACGGCACTGCTGCCGGAACATCTCGCCGGCGTGCGCCCGACCCGGCCCCACCCGGGCCGGGCGTTGCGCGCTGCCCTGATCGTCCTGCGCACCCTGGCGCGCGCCGGATGGCACGGCGAAGGGGTATCGGTGCACAAGCTGGCGGCCGCCGCCGCCATCGCGGTTATCGAGGCCGAGGACCTGCTTGCGCACATGCGCCTGTTGGGGTGGGTCGTGCCCTTCGACGAGGACCGCTGGCTGCCGTCCCGGTCCTTGCATGCCATCCGCCTGTCCGAGGTATTCGATGCCTTCGCCCTGGACGTCGGCGCCTGGCCCGAACCCCACGGCACCACGGATGCAGAACTGAAACGCAGAATCGCGCAAGCCGTCAGCGCGAACAGCCCGAGGCTCGCCTCGCCCCTGGCCGTCGTGCTGGATTAGATTCTACGTAGGATAAGGATCGGCTTCGAACTGGAACAGCTCGACGCTGTCGGTCTGCATGTCCAGGCTGAGCAGTCGCCCCTGGGAGACGCGGGTCTTGTCGTCCCCGGAAACGATGAAGAAGCGCCGCGAACTATAGCTGCCGCTCGGAGCGATGATGGCGGGATGCTGGCGCAGGGCGCGCACGGGCGGCAACAGCAGCCCCGGCGTGGGTTTCTGGTCCTGCTTGCCGTTGCGGAAGATGAGACTGACCGACTGGGCATTGGGCGCCACCAGTTCCAGCCCCAGCTCGATGTGCTCGGGATTCTCGCTGCGCATCCAGCGCACGATGCAGATGTGCCAGGGATGCTCCGGGTTGCTGCGCAGGGCGATGACGCTGCCGGTGCGCAAGCCCTCCACTTCGCCGGCGACGTGCATGACTGCAAAACCCGCGGCCGATTCGTTCATCACCATCCATTCAGTGATGCGTACCGGACCGATCTCCGTGCCCGGCGGCGCCTTGCCGCTGTGGAGCAGATGCCACAGGTCGGTGAGGCCCACGCACAAATGGGCACGATAGTTGTTGTGGCGGCGCGAGAAGTGGCGATGGGGCGGCGAGTTCCAGTGCTGCTGCACCCGGCGCAGGAAGCCGATGGCCGCCTGCTGGGGCAACACCTCGGGCAGTTTCAGATCGGATAGGGAAGCGCCCTTGCCCAAATCGGTCAGCTGCTCTTCCAGGTGCTTGGCCAGGCGCACGCAGGACACGAACAGCAGGCTGCCGTGCTTCTGGGGGATGCGCCGATTGGAAGGCACCGGTCCTGCATCCCGCTCCGTGTCCAGCCAATACCATGACGCCGAGCCATCAGAGGGGCGCTCGGCGAACAGATCCACCATCGGCGCATAGCGCTGCAGATAGGTCTGGAGCAGGGTGCTCTCGGCCGGAGAGAAGCCCTCGGGCTGGGCTGCGGCCTGGGCCAGCATGCCCTTGTAGATCACTTCGGCGTCGATGGCGCCGCCGGGCAGGGCCGCGTCCCTGTCGTCGTTGCCGTGCCTCGATGCCGCGCGATAAAGCTGGTGGGCGCGCAGCCACAGCTCGGCCGGCGGCGGCGAAGCGATGCAGATGCTGGTATGGAGCTGGTTGGAAAGACTTTTCAGTGCCCGTGCGGCAATGACAGCCGGATTGCGCCGCTTGTTGCGCACCAGGCGTTCGTCGATGTCATCCATGACGCGCACATAGCCGCGCGCCAGCAGGCCGTTGATTTCCTGCAGGCCCTCGGCGACGGCGCGCACCGGGCGCGCGAGCGGCAGGGCGGCGGCGGCGAGATAGGGTTCGAGCGCCTGGGATAGTCGCTGAGCCCGCTCGAAGAACAGGTCCAGCAGGCGGTGGAACTGGATGACCGGCAGGTCCGCCTTGGCGACGCTGGCGAGATGGGAGCGCAGCAACAGCAGATCCTGCCCCGGATCCGGGCTTTCCGCCGTTCCCAGCCAGGCGAGCACTTCGGGAATGCCACGGATTTCGTTCAATTCGGTGGGAATCAGCCCGGGACCGGGTTGTTGCGGCGCAGCCATGGCTTATGGCGTAGGATCAGGCGGGGGAGAAGTTCTGATTTTAGTAGAATCCCAACGGATTATGGAAGCCGCAAAACGGATGCGACCGGTGTTCGGGCACGCCGCGCCTTACTCGATGCGCTTGTTTTTCCGTTGGTTTTCCCCTAGAATACGCCCCTTTTTCGAATTCCGAGGGTAGACAACACATGGTCGTCATTCGACTCGCCCGGGGCGGGGCCAAGAAGCGCCCCTTCTACAACATGGTGGTGGCCGACTCGCGCAACCGCCGCGACGGCCGCTTTATCGAACGTATCGGCTTCTACAATCCTGTGGCCGGCGAGAAGGAGCAGGGCCTGCGCGTGGACATGCAGCGCCTGGCCCATTGGCAGGGTCAGGGCGCCCAACTGTCGCCGACCGTGGCCCGCCTGGTCAAGCAGTTCGCCAAGGCCCCGGCGGCGGCCTGAGCCGCCCCGGCGCATGATTGTTTTGGGGCGTGTTACCGCCCCGTTCGGCATTCGCGGCTGGGTAAAGATCCATCCCTTCGGCGACGACCCTGAGGTATGGAGCGAAATGCCGCAGCTGTGGCTGGGAGCCGACGAGCAGTGGCGGCCTTTCGACCTGAAAGGCCTGGCGTACCACGGCAAGGGATTGATCGCCGCCTTCGGCGGCATCGAGGACAGGAATGCGGCGGAGAAACTGGCCGGCCTGCTGGTCGGGGCGCCGCGGGAAGCCCTGCCGGCAACCAACGACGACGAGTATTACTGGGCCGATCTGATCGGCCTGGAAGTGGTCAATTGCCAAGGAGACAGCCTGGGCCGCGTAACCGGGTTGATGTCGTCCGGAGCGCATGACATCCTGTGCGTGCGTGCCGCCGAGGGGAAGGAGCGGCTGCTGCCCTTCGTGGAGGCAGTGGTGAAGAGCGTGGATCGCACCGCAGGCGTTATCCGCGTCGATTGGGAAGCGGATTGGTGACATGACCATTGCCTTCGACGTGGTCACCCTCTTCCCGGAGATGTTCGCGGCGATCACCGATGCGGGAATTACCCGCCGGGCGCGGGAACTGGGACTATGGAGCCTCAACCTGTGGAACCCGCGGGACTTCACCACGGACAACTATCGCACGGTGGATGACCGGCCCTATGGCGGCGGCCCCGGCATGGTGATGCTGGCCGAGCCCCTGGAAAAGGCCATTTGCGCAGCCAGGGGACGCCAGCAGGGCGCGGGGGCGAGCGCCACGAGGGTGATCTATCTCTCGCCCCAGGGACGGCCCCTGACCCATGGCCGGGTGCGGGAACTGGCGCAGGAGCCGGCGCTGATCCTGTTGTGCGGCCGCTACGAAGGCATTGACGAGCGCCTCATCGAGCGCTGCGTCGACGAGGAGATCTCCCTGGGGGATTTCGTCCTGTCGGGCGGGGAGATCGCCGCCATGGCGCTGATCGACGCGGTTGTGCGGCAACTGCCGGGGGCGCTGAGCGACGCCAATTCGGCGCTGGAGGAATCCTTCGCCGCGGGGTTGCTGGATTGCCCCCACTACACGCGGCCGGAAGAGTACCAGGGTCGGCGCGTGCCGGCGGTGCTGCTGTCGGGCCACCACGCGGAGATCCGGCGCTGGCGGCTGAAGCAGGCGCTGGGCCGAACCTGGCTGCGTCGCCCCGATCTGCTGGAGCGGCGCGCCCTGAGCAAGGAAGAACATGTCCTGCTTGAGGAATTCAAGCGGGAATGGCAGCAGCAGTGACGACAAACGCGTCCAACAGGCGGTCGCCTGCTCTGGACGGAAGGCCAAAGGCCATGACTTTTGCGGAGTTACCGAAATGAACCTGATCCAGCAACTGGAACAAGAAGAAATCGCCCGCCTGGGCAAGACCATTCCCGACTTCGCGCCGGGCGACACCGTGGTGGTGAACGTGAACGTGGTCGAGGGCGATCGCAAGCGTGTGCAGGCCTATGAGGGCGTGGTGATCGCCAAGCGCAACCGCGGGCTCAATTCCTCCTTCATCGTGCGCAAGATTTCTTCCGGGGAGGGTGTGGAGCGTACTTTCCAGACCTACTCGCCGCTCATCGCCAGCATCGAGGTGAAGCGCCGGGGCGATGTACGCCGCGCCAAGCTCTACTATCTGCGGAGCCGTTCCGGCAAGTCGGCGCGCATTCGCGAGAAGCTGGAAAGCAGGGGCGAAGGCCAGTAAGCCTTGGGGGATGGGTAAAGCAGACGGGGCGCCGCGGCGCCCCGTCTGCTTTTTGCGCGTCCTCAAGAACCACGACCGGTCGCCGTTAACACGCTAAACAGGGCAGCGAATCCGGGAATCAGAGGGGACGGCATGACGGTTTCGGTTCTGGTGGTGGACGATTCGCCGATGGCGCGCAAGATGCTGGTGAGGGCGCTGCCGTCCGATTGGGATGTCTCGATTTCCCAGGCCGGCAACGGCATCGAGGCCCTGGCCGCCTATCGGGCAGGCAGGGTCGATGTGATGTTCCTCGATTTGACCATGCCCGAGATGGACGGCTACCAGGTGCTCGAGACCCTGCGCAAGGAGGACCTCAACTGCCTGGTGATCGTGGTCTCCGCCGACGTGCAGCCGGGTGCCCAGGAGCGGGTGAAGCAGCTGGGAGCGATTGCCTTCATCAAGAAGCCGGTGGATGCCGACCGGGTCGCGGCCGTGCTGCGGGACTACGGGATCTTCGTATGACCGCCGAGCTGCTGGGCCCCGACCAGCGCGATGCGCTGCAAGAGGTCGCCAACATCGGCATGGGCATGGCCGGGGCCTCCATTGCGCAAATCCTCAACGAATTCGTTCATCTTTCCATTCCGCGCATTCTCACCGTGCGGCCCGACCAGATCGGCCAGACGATCCAGGCGGTGGTGGGTGGGACGGACGAGGTGTCCGCCGTACGCCAGGCCTTTCACGGCCATCTGCGCGGCGAGGCCCTGGTGATTTACGGCCAGGAAGGCTGCCGCGAGCTGGCGGAGCTGATGGGCTATGACGCCGCCCCCGATCCGGCCACGGAGCACGAACTGCTGCTGGACGTGACCAATGTGCTGGTGGGTGCCTGTCTTGGCAGCATAGCCGAACAGCTGAAGACCAATGTGGGGTTCTCCGCCCCTTCCATGGCCGCCGACCGGGTGCCGCCGGCCGCCGTGGTGCGCGGTGAAGAAATGCGCTCGGCCTGCGCCCTGTTCATGGAAGTGAATTTCCGCCTGGAGCGCCGCAGCTTCGCCTGCCACCTGATCATGCTCATGCCGGAAGAAGAAATCGCCGCCATAGGCGCCGCCGTCGACCGCTTCCTGGGGAGCTACTGACCATGATCGTGGCGGAAGGACTGCATCTGCCCGATTTCGTCGTGGATCGCATCGAGGTCGGAATCTTCGCCGTGGACCGCGGCAAGCGGGTGGTGCTGTGGAACCGGTTCATGGCCCTGCACAGCGGGCGCGTCGCGGAAGAGATGATTGGCCGCAACCTGTTCGATGTCTTCCCCGAGCTGCCGCGCAAGTGGCTGGAAAAGAAGATCGACAATGTGTTCGTGCTGAAGAATTATTCCTTCACCTCCTGGGAGCAGCGGCCCTTTCTGTTCCGCTTCGACCACAACCGTCCCATCACGGGCGGCATAGACTGCATGCGGCAGAACTGCACCTTCCTGCCCGTGAAGGGCGACGACGGCAACGTGGATTTCGTCTGCGTCACCTTGTTCGACTATACGGACACGGCGGTCTATCAGGGACGGCTCAAGAGCGCCATAGAGGAACTGGAGGCGGAGAAGGAAGCCCAGCGCCGGCTCATCAAGAAGCTGGAAGAGGCTCACCACCAATTGCTACAGTCGGAAAAGCTGGCTTCCATCGGCCAGCTGGCGGCCGGCGTCGCCCACGAGATCAACAATCCCATCGGCTTCGTCAATTCCAACATCGGCAGCCTGGGCAACTACGTGGGTGATCTTACGCGGCTGATCGCGGCCTACGAGGAGGCCGAGGGGGCGATGGCGCAGCCGGAGGTCGGACGCATCGCGGCCCTCAAGCGGGAGATCGACCTGGAATTCCTCAAGGAGGACGTGCGCCAGCTCATCACCGAGAGCCGGGAGGGGCTGGACCGGGTGAAGAAGATCGTTCAGGACCTCAAGGATTTCTCCCGCGTCGGCGAGTCGGACAAGCAGTGGGCCGATCTTCACAAGTGCCTGGACAGCACCCTGAACGTGGTATGGAACGAACTCAAGTACAGGGCCCAAGTGGTGAGGGAGTATGGCGGGCTGCCCGAAGTGGAATGCGTGCCGTCCCAGCTCAACCAGGTGTTCATGAACCTGCTGGTGAACGCCGCCCAGGCGATCTCGGAGTTCGGCAAGATCACCATACGCACCGGCGCCGAGGATGGCTGGGTGTGGGTGGCGGTGACGGACACCGGCGCGGGTATCGCGCCGGAGAACCTGACGCGCATCTTCGATCCCTTCTTCACCACCAAGCCGGTAGGCAAGGGCACGGGGCTCGGCCTATCGGTTTCCTACAATATCGTGCAGAAGCACGGCGGCCGCATCGAAGTGGACAGTGAGCCGGGGCGGGGCGCCACGTTCCGCGTGTGGCTGCCGGTGCACCAGGAAGAGCTGCCGCAGAGCTAGGCGCGGGTCTTGTCGCGCTCGATCAGGGCGTAGGCCGAGTGGTTGTGGATGGATTCGAAGTTCTCCGATTCCACGGTGTAGGCCTCGACGCGCTCGCAGGCATTCAGCATGGCGGCGATGTCGCGCACCATGTCCTCCACGAACTTGGGGTTGTCGTAGGCGCGCTCGGTGACGTATTTCTCGTCGGTACGCTTGAGCAGGCCGTAGAGCTCGCAGGAGGCCTGGCTTTCCACCATCTGCACGATTTCCTCGATCCACACCATATCCGAGGTGCGCGCCGTCACCGTCACGTGGGAGCGCTGATTGTGGGCGCCGCGCTCCGAGATCTTCTTGGAGCACGGGCACAGGCTGGTGACCGGCACCACCACCTTCATGATGAAAACGTACTTGCCGCCCTCCTGGATTTCGCCGATGAAGGTGACGTCGTAGTCCATCAGGCTCTCCACCTTGGAGATCGGCGCCTTCTTGGCGATGAAGTAGGGGAAGGTCATCTCGATATGGCCGGTCTCCGCTTCCAGCCGGCGCACCATCTCGCGCAGGATGGACTCGAAGGACTCCACCGAGATCTCCCGTTCCTGGGAGTTCAGGATCTCCACGAAGCGGGACATGTGGGTGCCTTTGAAGTTATGGGGCAGGCCCACATACATGTTGAACTGGGCGATGGTGTGCTGCACGCCGCCGCTCTTGTCCATGACGCGCACCGGATGGCGGATCGACTTGATCCCCACCTTGTTGATGGCGAGCTGCCGCTTGTCGGCGAAATTCTGTACGTCCGGTATGGTCATAGGGTCCCGCTGATTCATAAGTCTCTGTCGAGGTAGGGGTGAGGCAGCAAATATTTAAGCTTGGAATGCTGGCGATTCTAGCATTCCTGACAATTTTACTCAACTATTGCCTGCCTGACCCGCGCCACGATCCCCGCCCGATCCAGTCCCAGTTCCGCCAGCAGCAGGGCGGTGTCGCCGTGATCGACGAAATGGTCCGGCAGCCCCAGGCGCAGCAGCCGCTTTCCCGGTGCCAGTTCTTCCAGCGCCCGGGCCACCTCCGAGCCTGCGCCGCCGATGACCGCGTTTTCCTCGATGCTCACCAGGAACTCGTGGGTGGCGGCCAGGTCGGCGATGAGCTCCCGGTCCAGGGGTTTGACGAAGCGCATGTTGGCCACGGTGGCGTCCAGTTCCTCGCCGGCCTCCAGAGCGGAAGCGAGCATGGCGCCAAAGGCCAGCAAGGCGACCTTGCGGCCGCGGCGGCGCACTTCGCCCTTGCCCACGGGCAGGGCCTGCATCTCCTTGCTCGGTGTCACCCCGGGGCCGGTGCCCCGCGGGTAGCGCACGGCCGTGGGCGCATCGAGCTGGAAGGCCGTATACAGCATCTGCCGGCACTCGTTCTCGTCGGCCGGCGCCATCACCGTGATGTTGGGGATGCAGGTGAGATACGACAGGTCGAAGGCGCCGTGATGGGTGGCGCCGTCGGCGCCGACCAGTCCGCCCCGGTCGATGGCGAACAGCACGGGCAGGTTCTGCAGGCAGATATCGTGAATCACCTGATCGTAGGCGCGCTGCAGGAAGGTGGAATAGATCGCCACCACCGGCTTCAGGCCCTCACAGGCAAGCCCTCCGGCAAAGGTCACGGCATGCTGTTCGGCAATGCCCACGTCGAAGTAGCGCTCGGGAAACTGCTCGGCGAAGCGCACCAGGCCGGAGCCCTCGCGCATGGCGGGGGTGATGCCGATGAGGCGCACGTCCCGGGCCGCCATGTCGCACAGCCAGTCGCCGAACACCTGAGTGTAGGTGAGCTTGCCGCCCGCCTTGCCCGCCTGGATGCCGGCGCTGTGGTCGAACTTGGATACGCCGTGGTAGAGCACCGGGTCGGCCTCGGCCAGCTTGTAGCCCTGGCCCTTCTTGGTGATGACGTGCAGGAACTGGGGACCCTTCAGCTCCGAGATGTTCTTCAGGGTGGGGATGAGGGAGTCCAGGTCGTGGCCATCGATGGGGCCGATGTAATTGAAGCCGAATTCCTCGAACAGGGTGCCGGGGGTGATCATGCCCTTCACGTGCTCCTCGGCGCGACGGGCGAATTCCAGCATGGGCGGCACCACGCCCAGCACCTTTTCGCCGGCCTTGCGCGCGGCGTTGAAGGTGCGGCCCGACAGCAGGCGCGCCAGGTACTTGTTGAGCGCGCCCACCGGCGGCGAGATCGACATGTCATTGTCGTTGAGGATCACCAGCAGGTCGGCATCGGCCACGCCCGCGTTGTTGAGCGCCTCGAACGCCATGCCGGCGGTCATGGCGCCGTCGCCGATGACGGCGATCACCTTGCGCTGCTCGCCGCGCTGGCGCGCGGCGATGGCCATGCCCAGGGCGGCGGAAATGGAAGTGCTGGAGTGACCGGCGCCGAACACGTCATACACGCTCTCGCTGCGCCGGGGGAAGCCGGAAATGCCCCCATGCATGCGCAGCCGTGCCATGCCCTCACGCCGCCCGGTGAGCACCTTGTGGCCATAGGTCTGATGGCCCACGTCCCATATCAGCCGGTCGTAGGGCGTGTTGAAGACGTAGTGCAGGGCGATGGTGAGCTCCACCGTGCCCAGGTTCGATGACAAGTGGCCGCCGGTTTTGGAGACCGAATCGAGCAGGTAAGCGCGCAGCTCCGCGGCGAGCTCGGGCAGCAGCTTGCGCTCCAGCTTGCGCAGATCGGAGGGGTCGTTGACGCTTTCCAGTAGGGGATACGACGACATGGTATGAGCCGAAGGGATTGGCGGTTCAGAACTTGCGCGTCACGATGAAGCGCGTGAGCTCGCGCAGCCGGCGGCCGCTGTCGCCGAAGGGAGCCAGCGCCGCCTCGGCACGCTCACGCAGCTCGTCGGCCAGCTCTCGGGCCCGGGCGATGCCCAGCAGGCTGACGTAAGTGGCCTTGTTCTGGGCGGCGTCCTTGCCGGCGGTCTTGCCCAGGGTCGCCGTGCTGGCGGACTCGTCCAGGATGTCGTCCACCACCTGGAACAGCAGGCCCGCGCACTTGGCGAAATGGTCCAACTGCTCGGTTTCGTCCCGGCCCAAGGGGGTGCCGCAATAGGTGCCCAGGAGAACGGCGGCCCGTATCAGGGCGCCGGTCTTGTGGATGTGCATCAGCTCCAGTTCCTGGAGCGACAGATTCTTACCGGTGCCGGCGATGTCCATCGCCTGTCCGCCGGCCATGCCACGGGAGCCCGAGGCCTGGGCGAGTATCCTCACCGCCTCCAGCTGCCGTGCCGGGTCGTCGCAAATGCGGTGCTCGCCGAGCAGCAGGAAGGCCTGGGACTGCAGGCTGTCGCCCACCAGCAAGGCGGTGGCTTCATCGAACTCCACGTGGCAGGTGGGCTTGCCCCGGCGCAGCGTATCGTCGTCCATGCAGGGCAGGTCGTCATGCACCAGGGAGTAGGCATGAATCATCTCGACGGCGCACGCCGCCACGTCGAGGCGCTGGGGGGCGGCACCGGTCAGCACCCCCGCCCCATGGCACAACAGGGGGCGAACACGCTTGCCGCCGCCGAGGACGGCATAGCGCATCGCCTCATGCAGCCGTTGCGGGGCGATGCCGGGTTCGGGAAGAAATCGGGCGAGAGCCGCTTCGGTGCGCTCTTGGATGGCGGCCATCCAGGCCGCAAAATCGGAACCGGTCATTATGTGTCGCAGGCACCGCCGTTGGCCGGGAACTCCCGCAACTCGCCTGCCTCCAAAACCTGGATTTTCTGTTCGGCGGCCGCCAGCGCGCCCTGGCAATACTTGAGCAGCCCAGCCCCCCGCTGGTAGGCGGTGAGCGATTCCTCCAGGGACAACTTGCCCGACTCCATGTCCTGCACGATGGATTCCAGTTCGGCGAGCGCCTCCTCGAATGATTTGGGCGCATGATTTGTCTCGGTATTGCTCATGGGGCGGCGGCAAGAGAAACCATAAAAATAGCCTAAGCGGCGCGCTTTGGTCAAACCGCCTTACGTTATACTTTTTTGTTTTTCGTCATTTGCCTCTTCAGCTCTTGGGAGTGGGCATGTCCGAACTCGCATCGCCCGAACAACTGGCACCTGCCGCCTCGCAGCTGCCCGTGTCCTGGTATTTCGACGAACGGGTCTTCGCCTGGGAGAGGCGCCTGCTGTTCGACGAGGGGCCGGGCTACGTGGGGCACGAGGCGATGGTACCCAACGAGGGCGACTATCACACCCTGGCGTGGATGGACCACGCCAAGATGCTGGTGCGCAACAGCCGGGGCGTGGAGCTCCTGTCCAATGTCTGCCGCCATCGCCAGGCCATCATGCTGGAGGGGCGCGGCAACGCCCAGAATATCGTCTGCCCCATTCACCGCTGGACTTACGATACCGGAGGCAAGCTTCTGGGGGCGCCGCGTTTTCCCGAAAACCCTTGTCTTCACCTGGCCAAGACGCCTCTGCAGCGCTGGAACGGCCTGCTGTTCGCCGGCTCGAGGGACGTCGCGCGGGACCTGGAGGCGCTCAAGGACAGGGACTGTTTCGATTTCTCCGGCTACATGCTGGACCGGGTGGTGATCGACGAATACCCGGTCAACTGGAAGACCTTCGTCGAGGTATATCTCGAGGACTACCATGTGGCGCCCTTCCACCCCGGACTGGGCAATTTCGTCACGTGCGACGACCTGGAGCTGGAATTCGGCGACTGGTATTCGGTGCAGACGGTGGGCATCAATCAGGGCCTGCAGCGCCCGGCGACGCCGGTCTACCAGCGCTGGCACAAGGCGGTGCTGGACTATTGCCAGGGCGAGCTGCCCCAGTTCGGCGCCATCTGGCTCGTCTATTACCCCAATGTGATGATAGAGATCTATCCTCACGCCCTGGTGGTAAGCACCGTCGTGCCGCGCTCGGTGAGCAGCACGGCCAACGTCATCGAGTTCTACTACCCCGAGGACATCTGCCTGTTCGAGCGCGAGTTCGTGGAAGCGGAGCAGGCCGCCTATCTGGAGACCGCGGTCGAGGACGACCTGATCTGCCGGCGTATCGAACGCGGCCGTCGCGCCTTGCTGCAGCAGGGGGTGAGCGAGGCCGGTCCCTACCAGTCACCCCTGGAAGACGGCATGCAGCACTTCCATGAATTCCTGCGGCGCATCGTGGAGCCGCACCTGGAGGAGCATGGCCGGTGACGAGTGGGGCGTGACGCAATAGGCGTCGAGAGATCGCCTTCCGTCATCTCGTCATCGTCGAGCGCGATGCACTCCCTGTGGATGGTTCTCGCCAGCCTGCTGTTCGCCTTGATGGGCGCCTGCGTCAAGCTGGGCGCCGGGCGCTACAGTCCCGCGGAACTGGTGTTCTATCGTGGCTTCGTGTCCCTGGTCCTGCTGTACGCCTTCATCCGGTTCCGGCGCCTGCCGCTGGCCACGGTCCATTGGCGTGCCCACGGCGCGCGCGGCGTGTCCGGCTTTTTCTCGCTGGTGGCTTATTTCTATGCCATCAGCAAGCTACCGCTGGCCACCGCGGTGACGCTCAATTACACCTCGCCCCTGTTCCTGGCCGTGATTCTCGTCACCTGGGCGCGGGAGCGGCTGCGGCCGGCGCTGGTCGCCGCCGTCCTGGTGGGATTCGTCGGCGTGGCGCTGCTGCTGCGGCCGAGCTTCGCCCAGAGCCAGATCCTGGCCGGGCTCATGGCCGTCGCTTCCGGCCTGTTCGCAGCAATGGCCTACTACAACGTGCGCCAGTTGGGCGGCCTGGGGGAGCCCGAGTGGCGGGTGGTGTTCTATTTCTCGCTGCTGTCGGCCCTAGGCGGGCTGGCGTGGGTGCTGGGCGCAGGCGGCTTCCGCGCCGTGGATGGCGAAGGTGCCCTGCTGCTGCTGGGGGTGGGCGGCTTCGGCGCGCTGGCGCAGCTTGCCATGACGCGTGCCTACCGGCACGGCAAGACGCTGGCCACCGCCGGCCTGGCGTACAGCACCGTGGTATTTTCCAGCCTCATCGGCGTTCTGCTCTGGGGAGAAACGCTACCGCTGCCGTCGTTGCTTGCCGTTGCCCTCATCGTCGCCAGCGGCGTCCTGGCCAGCTATTGGTCGCGCGCCGAGCCGACGGAACAGGATTGAAGCCGGCCGGGGGCGCGGCTATAGTAGCCGTGGGCATTCGGGGGAGAGGTTCATGATCGTCACGGATTTGCAGGGCGGCCTGGTCAGCGTAACGGTGTATGGGGAATTCACCCTTGCCGACTATAAGGAATTCGAGGAACTGGTGAATTACCGCGCCAAGTTCGAGGAAAGGGTGAACCTGCTCGTGGATCTGCGCCAGATGGTCGGGTTTACCCTGGACGTGGCGTGGGAGGATGTGCGCTTTTCTCGCGCCCATGCCCACGATTTCGGCAAGATCGCCATCCTTACCAGCAGCCAGTGGCTGACCTGGAGTGCCTGGCTGCAGCAGATGTTCGTTGACGCCGAAGTGCGGGTGTTCGATGAGGAACAGACGGCGCGCGAGTGGCTGCTGGCGGATGAATAGCCATGGCCTGGATCACCCTGATCGGTGCCTCTGAACTGGCCCGGCATCGGGACGTCGGCTGGCGCCTGTTCGACTGCCGGCACGATCTGGTGCAACCCGAATTCGGCCGCGAGGCCTATCGGGACGGGCATATCCCAGGGGCGTTGCACCTCCATCTGGACGAAGACCTTTCAGGCCCTATGACCGGCAAGAACGGGCGCCACCCCCTCCCCGATCCGCAACGCCTGGCCGAGAAGCTCATGTCCTGCGGCGTCGGGGACGACGCCCAGGTGGTGGCCTACGACGATGCCGGAGGCATGTTTGCGGCGCGTTTGTGGTGGCTGCTGCGCTGGCTGGGTCACGACCAGGTGGCGGTGCTCGACGGCGGGCTGCAGGCCTGGCGCGGGGAGGGGTATCCCCTGACGACCGAAGTGCCCCGCTACCCGCGCGGCATGTTGAGCGTGAGGTTGCGCCAGGATTGGGTGGATGCCGCCTACGTGCTGGACCATCTCCACGCGCCGGATATGCTGGTGCTGGATGCGCGCAGCCCGGACCGTTTCCGCGGCGAGAACGAAAGCCTGGATCCGGTGGGCGGCCATATTCCGGGCGCGGTGAACCGCTACTTCCGCGACAACCTTGCCAGCGACGCCCGTTTCAAGCCCGCCGGGCAACTGCGCGCGGAGTTCGAGCGCCTGCTGGGCTCGCGTGATCCCCACACGGTGGTGCATCAATGCGGCTCCGGCGTGACCGCCTGCCACAACCTACTGGCGATGGAAGTCGCCGGCCTGTCCGGTTCCCGTCTCTACCCGGGCTCCTGGAGCGAATGGTGCAGCGACCCGGTCCGCCCGGTCGCCACCGGTCCCTACTGATCCACGCCCTGCCAGGTGCCGCTGCAAGGCCCAGGCCACGTGTTCCCGCACCAGGGCAGAAGGGTGATCGCGGCGCGCCTGCAGCGCCTGGATCACCTCGGCCGAAGTGGGCGCATTGCCCAGGCCCACGGCGAGATTGCGCAGCCAGCGCTCGTAGCCGATGCGGTAGATGGCGCTGCCGGCCAGCCGCACGCAGAACTCCTCTTCCGACCAGGCGAACAGCTCCACCAGGCTGCGGTCATCCAGGCCGTGGCGCACGGCAAAGTCCGGCTCGCGGCTGCGCTGAGCGAAGCGGTTCCAGGGACAGAAAAGCTGGCAGTCGTCGCAGCCGTAGACGCGGTTGCCGATGAGCGGGCGTAGCTCCTCCGGGATCGCTCCCTTCAGCTCGATGGTGAGATAGGAGATGCAGCGCCGGGCGTCCACCTCGCCCTCGGCGACGATGGCGCCCGTGGGGCACACGTCGAGACAGGCGCGGCAGGTGCCGCAGTGGTTGTCCGCCGGCCGATCGGGCGGCAGCGGCAGGCTGGTGTAGATCTCGCCGAGGAAGAAGAACGAGCCCGCTTCCCGGTTGAGGATCAGGGTGTGCTTGCCGCGCCAGCCCAGCCCGCTTTGGGCGGCCAGTTCCGCCTCCAGCACCGGGGCGGAATCGGTAAATACCCGGTATCCCATGGGTCCCGCTTCCGCCTCGATGCGCGCCGCCAGCTTCTGCAGGCGGTTGCGCAGCACCTTGTGGTAGTCCCGCCCCAGGGCGTAGCGCGACAGGTAGGCGCGCGAGCGGTCCGCCAGTACGCGCCTGGCATCCGCCGCCTCGGGCAGGTAGTTCATGCGTACCGTGATGACACTGCGCGTGCCCGGCACCAGCTCCCCCGGCCGGCTCCGTTTGCTGCCATGGCTTGCCATATAATCCATCTCGCCGTGCATGCCCCTGGCAAGCCACGCCTGGAGCCGCTGTTCGCCTTGGCGCAAATCGGTGCCGGCGATGCCGACGGCGTCGAAGCCCAGTTCCTTGCCCCAGGCCTTGATGCGTTCGGCCAGTGCCGCCCAGTTCTGCGAGGATTCGTCGTGTCCCATGCCGTCGATGATAGCCCAAGCCCCGTTTATCCTCTCTCAGACGAGGCGGCGACCCTGCAGTTGGGCGCGGACCTGGCCCAGTGCCTGGCGCCCGGGCTGGTGATTTACTTGGTGGGGGATCTGGGCGCAGGAAAGACTACGCTGGTGCGCGGCCTGTTGCGCGGGCTGGGTTTCGGCGGGAATGTGAAAAGCCCTACCTATACTCTGGTTGAACTTTATGCTATTTCTAATTTAAACTTGCATCACTTTGATTTTTATCGATTCGAGTCTCCGGAAGAATATCTCGATGCCGGCTTGGACGAGTATTTCGGCAGTGGCGCCGTGTGCCTGGTGGAGTGGCCGGAGAGGGCGGCCCCTTATCTGGCCCCGTCCGACTTGCGAGTCCGCCTGCGCCTGCAGCCCCCGGCCCGGGTCGCGGAGCTGGAGGCCACGACTGGGGCGGGGCGGGCATGTATAGAAAGACTGCGCGAGCTGCGCAAAGCCCGCTGCTGAGCGTGGAGCATCCGTTGGGCGGCCGCCGCGGTTTCCTCAAGTATGCCGGCGCCACCCTGGCGCTGTTGGTCAGCCCGGTCGGTCTTGCCAGGAGTGCCAGCATTCTGGCGGTGCGGGTGTGGCCGGCCGCCGAGTACACCCGCATCACCCTGGAATATCAGCAAGCACTTACCTTCTCCCATTTCCTGCTCGGCAATCCCGACCGCCTGGTGGTGGACCTGGAGGGGGTCGAGCTCAACAGCGTTCTGGAGAATCTGCCGAACAAGATTTCCGCCGGCGATCCGTATATCAAGCTGATTCGGGCCGGCCGCTTCAAACCCGGGGTGGTGCGCCTGGTGGTGGAACTGAAGGCCGAAGTCAAGCCGGAAGTGTTCACCCTCCTGCCCGTAGGGGACTATGGCAACCGGCTGGTGCTCGACCTGTACCCGGCGCAGCCGGTCGATCCCCTCATGGCCCTGCTGGAAAAAGCCAACGCCGGCCAGTTGCCCCAGCAGCAGCTGCCCCTCGACGATCCCCGGCCGTCCGCGGCGGACAGGAAGGCGAAGGGCAAGGGCGAGGGCGACGAGGACAAGGCCGCCGTCACCCGCCTGGTGACCATCGTCCTCGATCCCGGCCATGGCGGCGAGGATCCCGGTGCCGTCGGCCGGGGGGGCAGCTACGAGAAGAACGTCACCCTGTCGGTGGCGCGCCGCCTGAAGGCGAAAATCGATACCGAGCCGAACATGCGTTCCCTGCTCACCCGGGACGGGGATTTCTTCATCCCCCTGCACCAGCGCGTGGCCAAGGCGCGGCGGGTGCAGGCGGACCTGTTTGTTTCCATCCACGCCGATGCCTTCATCAAGCCCCACGCGCGCGGCTCCAGCGTGTTCGTCCTGTCCGAGAGCGGCGCCTCCAGTTCCGCGGCCCGCTGGCTGGCCCAGCGGGAGAACGCGGCGGACCTGATCGGCGGCGTCAATCTAGGGGTGAAAGACCCTTATCTCGCCCGCACCCTCCTGGATCTGTCCCAGACCGCCACCATCAATGACAGCGTCAAGCTGGCCAAGGCGGTGCTGGGGGAACTGGGCCACATCAACACCTTGCACAAGGCCCAGGTGGAGCAGGCGGGTTTCGCAGTGCTCAAGGCGCCCGACATTCCCTCGATCCTGGTGGAAACGGCCTTCATCAGCAATCCGGAGGAAGAACGGCGGCTCAACGACGAGGCCTACCAGGACAAGATGGCCGAGGCGATCCTCAAGGGCATCAAACGCTACCTGGCCAAGAATCCGCCCTTGGCCAAGTCCAAGCTCGCGCGCCTGGACTAAGTCCTGTCGCAGGCCCTTGTTTTGGCGCGGGGTTGCCGGCGCTGCTGGTATAATTTTGATTTTTCGGCGCCCCCCGGCCGGGCCTGATTCATGCTGGTTTTTCGCGCTATTCCCAAGCAGGCGACGACGTCCACAGTGCTCACCATCGGCAACTTCGATGGCGTGCATCTCGGCCATCAGGCGCTGCTTGCCCGCCTCACCGATTACGCGCACCGCGTCGCGCTGCCTGCGGCGGTGCTGACTTTCGAGCCTCACCCGCGGGAATATTTCGCGCCCGAGTCGGCGCCGGCGCGACTCACCAGTCTGCGGGAAAAGCTGATGCTGCTGGCGGGCTGCGGCGTCGATCACGCCTACGTATGCCGCTTCAATACCCGCTTCGCCGCCCAGTCGGCTCAGGAATTCGTGGACGAGGTGCTGGTGCGCGGCCTGTCGGTGCGGCACTTGATCATCGGCGACGATTTCCGCTTCGGCAAGGGCAGGGAAGGGGATTTTCCCATGCTGCGGGTGGCCGGCGCGGCCCATCGCTTCACCCTGGAGGCGATGGAGACGATCACCGTGGCTGGCGAACGGGTGTCCAGTTCGGCGGTGCGCGACGCCCTGCAGGAAGGCGACCTAGCCCACGCAGCACGCCTGCTCGGGCGCGATTACAGCATCGCGGGACGGGTGGAGCACGGCGCCAAACTGGGGCGGCAGCTGGGGTTCGCCACGGCCAACGTGCAACTGCGGCGGGCGCGTCCGGCGCTCACGGGGGTGTTCGCCGTGCACGTGGACGGTATTGGCGCCGAGCCGCGCCCGGGGGTGGCGAACCTGGGCTACCGGCCGACGGTGGACGGCAGCCGCCGTGCGCGCCTGGAAGTGCATCTGTTCGACTTCGACGGAGAACTGTACGGCGCCCATCTGAAGGTGCGCTTCCTGCACAAGATCCGCGACGAGATGAAGTTCGACGGCCTCGACGCGTTGAAGGCGAGAATCGCCCGCGACGCGGAGGAGGCGCAAGCATTTTTCAACGGGCAGGCAGCCAAGGCATAGGCGCGCTGTCTCCATTACGGCGTCATAGGCACGGATATGGCTGATTACCGCAAGACCCTCAATCTTCCCGATACGCCCTTCCCCATGAAAGGCGATCTCGCCAAGCGCGAGCCCGGCTGGGTGGCCGAATGGCAGAGCCGCCAGCTCTACCGGAAAATCCGCCAGGTTGCCGCCGGCCGGCCCAAGTTCGTGCTCCACGACGGCCCTCCCTATGCCAACGGCGATATCCATATCGGCCACGCGGTCAACAAAATTCTCAAGGACATCATCGTCCGCTCCAAGACGCTGGCGGGCTTCGATGCTCCCTACGTGCCCGGCTGGGATTGCCACGGCCTGCCCATCGAGCACCAGATCGAGAAGCAGTACGGCAAGCACCTGCCGGCCCAGCAGGCGCGCGAGCTGTGCCGCGCCTATGCGGCAGAGCAGGTGGAGCGGCAGAAAAGGGATTTCATCCGCTTGGGCGTGCTGGGAGACTGGGACCATCCCTATCTCACGATGAACTTCAAGACCGAGGCCGACGAGATCCGCGCCCTGGGCAAGATCCTGGATGCCGGCTATCTGTTCAAGGGCCTCAAGCCGGTCAACTGGTGCATCGATTGCGGTTCGGCCCTGGCCGAAGCCGAGGTGGAGTACGAGGACAAGAAGTCGGATGCCATCGACGTCGCCTTCCCGGTGCTGGACAACGGGGCGCTGGGCAAGGCTTTCGGCGTACCCGTCGATGGCCGCGCCTATGCCGTGATCTGGACTACGACACCCTGGACGCTTCCCGCCAACGAGGCTGTGTGCGCCCATCCCGAGTTCAGCTATGACCTGGTGCGCACGGAGAAGGGCTTGCTCATTCTCGCCCACGACCTGGCCCAGGCCTGCCTGGAGCGTTACGGCCTAGCGAGGCGCGAAGTGATCGGCACGGCGCCGGGAACCAAGCTCGAGCACCTGAAGTTGCGCCATCCGTTCTACGACCGCCAGGTGCCGATGATTCTCGGCATGCATGTGACCCTCGACGCGGGCACCGGCCTGGTGCATACCGCGCCGGCCCATGGCGTGGAGGACTACCTGGTGGGCATGCACTACCATTTGCCGATCAATAATCCGGTGGGCGACGACGGCGTCTTCCTGGCGAGCACGCCGCTGGTGGGCGGGCGCAACGTGTGGCAGGCCAATCCCGCCATCATCGAGATCCTGCGCGAGGGCGGCGCCCTGCTGGCCGACGAGAAGCTGACCCACAGCTATCCCCACTGCTGGCGCCACAAGACGCCCATCATCTTCCGTGCCACCACCCAGTGGTTCATCGGCATGGACCTCAAGCGCCAAGGGGAGGAGCGCAGCCTGCGCGAAATCGCCCTGCAGGCCGTGGATGCAACGCGCTTCTACCCGGACTGGGGCAAGGCCCGGCTCTACGCGATGATCGCCAACCGCCCGGACTGGTGCGTGTCGCGCCAGCGTAACTGGGGCGTTCCGCTGCCCTTCTTCGTGGACAAGGAAACCGGGGAACTGCACCCGGACACGCCGGCGATCCTGGAGAAGGTCGCCCGGAAAGTGGAGGAGCGGGGCATCGAGGCCTGGTTCGCCCTGCACTACAGCGACCTGGGCATCGATTCTTCGCGCTACCAGAAGCTGCACGATACCGTTGACGTCTGGTTCGATTCCGGCACCACCCACTACACCGTGCTGCGTCAGCGCGAAGGGCTCACCTACCCCTGCGATCTCTACCTGGAAGGATCCGACCAGCACCGCGGCTGGTTCCATTCCTCCCTCCTGGCCGCCTGCGCCATCGACAGCCACGCACCCTACAAGGCGCTGCTGACCCATGGCTTCGTGGTGGATGGCCAGGGCCGCAAGATGAGCAAGTCGCGGGGCAACGTCATCGCTCCGCAACAGGTATCCAACACCCTGGGCGCCGAGATTCTGCGCCTGTGGGTGGCGGCCACTGACTATTCGGGTGAGCTGTCCATCTCCGACGAGATCCTAAAACGCGTGGTGGAGGCCTATCGGCGCATCCGCAATACTTTGCGTTTTCTCCTGGCCAACACCGCGGATTTCGATCCAACGCAGCATGCGCTTCCCGCTAGCGAATGGCTGGAAATCGACCGCTACGCCCTGGCTCTCACGCGCAAGCTGCAGCAGGATGTGACGGCCGACTACGAGCGCTTCGAGTTTCACCGCGTGGTGCAGCAGTTGCAGACGTTCTGCTCCGAGGAACTGGGCGCTTTCTACCTGGACGTCCTCAAGGACCGCCTGTATACCACCGCTGCCGACTCCAAGCCGCGGCGTGCAGCGCAGACCGTGCTGTACCACATCCTACAGTCCCTGACGCGGCTCATGGCACCGGTGCTGAGCTTCACTGCCGAGGAGATCTGGCAGGTGTTGACCAGGAATCCCGAGGACAGCGTGATGCTCGCCACCTGGCATGCCTTGCCCGGGCAGCAGGGCGAAAGCGAACTACTGGCGCGCTGGGCGCGCATCCGGGCGGTGCGTTCCGACGTCCAGAAGGTGCTGGAGGAATTGCGTGTGGCCGGCAGCATCGGTTCGTCCCTGGCGGCCGAAGTGGAGATTCACGCTGCGGACGACAAGTACGAACTGCTGGCATCTCTGGAGGATGATCTGCGCTTCGTGCTGATCTGCTCCAAAGCGACGCTCGCCCGGGCCGCGTCCGCCCAAGCGGAGAAAATCGTGGCGCTGCCCAGCCCGCACAAGAAATGCGCCCGCTGCTGGCACTACCGGGAGGACGTCGGCGGCGACGCCCGGCATCCCGAGCTGTGCAGCCGCTGCACGAGCAACCTGTTCGGCGCCGGCGAGCCGCGGCGGCACGCCTAGGAATGCCGGTGGCAAAGATCGCATGGTGGCTGGGGCTCGCCGCCCTGATCGTGGCGCTCGACCAGGCGACGAAGTTCTGGATCACCCAGGTACTCCGGTTCGGCGAGACCGTGGTGGTGACATCGTTCTTCAACCTGGTGCTGGTCTACAACCCGGGTGCGGCGTTCAGTTTCCTTAGCGACCAGTCGGGCTGGCAGCGCTGGTTCTTCGTGGCGCTGGCCCTCGCGGTGTCGGCATGGCTGGTGGCCCTCATCCGCCGCCATGCACGCGAATTATGGATTCCCTTGGCGGCGTCCCTGATCCTGGGCGGTGCCCTGGGTAATGTCATCGACCGGGTGGTATTCGGAGCGGTGATCGACTTCATTCAATGGCACGTCGGCGGCTACTACTGGCCCGCCTTCAACGTGGCCGATTCCGCCATCACTGTCGGCGTCGTGCTCCTGCTGTGGGACCAGTTCGGCTCGCGTTCATCCGCTGGCAGGACTGGGGCCGCCGAGCGTCGTTAGCCGCGAAGACTTCGGAAGCAATCATGCCCCAGACGGTACAACCGAACAGCCTCGTCACCCTGCACTATCGCATCGCCCTCAACGACGAGACCGAGATCATCAGCACCTTCGGCGCCAGCCCCGCCACCCTGCAGCTTGGTAGCGGCGAGCTCGTCCCCACCCTGGAGCGCTGCCTGACAGAGGCCCCCCTGGGCGAGCGCTGCGTCTTCCTGCTGGAGCCGGAACAGGCTTTCGGCGCCCACAACCCGCAGCTGATGCAGCGCATGCCGCGCAAGAATCTCCCCAATGGGGAGGAACTGAAGGAATTGGCGCTGATCGAATTCAAGGCGCCCAACGGCGCCGCCTACACCGGCTTCGTGCGCGAACTGGACGAAGAAACGGCCCTGGTCGATTTCAACCACCCCCTGGCCGGCAAGGCCATCCGCTTCGAAGTGGAAGTGATCGGCATACTATAGACGGAGCAGCCCCAATGGAAGTCATCCTCGCCAACCCCCGCGGCTTCTGCGCTGGCGTCGAGCGTGCCATCGAGATTGTCGAGCGGGCGCTCGCGCTTTACGGCGCACCCATCTACGTGCGCCACGAGGTGGTGCATAACAAGTTCGTGGTGGATGACCTGCGTGCCAAGGGAGCCATTTTCGTCGAGGAGCTGTCCGAAGTACCTCAGGGGGCCACGGTCATCTTCAGTGCCCACGGCGTGTCGCAGGCGGTACGCCAGGAAGCGGAGGCTCGCGGCCTGCGGGTGTTCGATGCTACTTGCCCGTTGGTCACCAAGGTCCACGTGGAAGTGGCCCGCATGCGGGAGCAGGGGCGGGAAGTGATCATGATCGGACATCGGGGACACCCGGAAGTCGAGGGGACGATGGGGCAGGTGCAAGATGGGATGTATCTGGTGGAGTCAGCCGAAGACGTATCGTCTTTGATCGTCAAAGATGAAAGCCGGCTCGCCTATGTAACCCAAACGACTCTTTCCGTTGATGACGCAGCGATGATCGTGGCAGCCTTGCGCCGGCGATTTCCTGCAATTGTCGGTCCTAAGAAAGACGATATATGCTATGCGACACAGAATCGACAAGACGCTGCCAAGTTGCTGGCTGAGCGCTGCGATGTCGTGATCGTTGTAGGATCGCGCAACAGCTCGAACTCAAATCGATTAAGGGAGGTCGCAAAGAACCGTGGCGCCCAAGCCTACCTTGTCGATAATGCTGAACAAATCGATTCCGATTGGATAGTGGGGAAAAACTGTGTAGGGGTCACGGCGGGTGCGTCAGCTCCGGAGGTCTTAGTAGAAGCCGTCCTGAGGCGTTTGAAAGCCTTAGGCGCTACAAAGGTGCTTCAGCTTGAAGGCGTAACGGAGGCAGTTGTTTTCCCGATTCCACGGGAGCTTCTGACACCCGTCACCGGGCAATAAGTAGGTTGTTCGAAGTTGCGGAGCGCTTGATCACGCTTAGCCCGTCCCCACCCCGGAAGGTGGGGGCGGGCTAGATTATCACTCGTCGGGTAGTTCCCTCCACGATACGCGTTTCAACCCTGTTCCTCCAGATTTCGTCGGAACCGGCGAGGTTTCTGTAGTGGCGTTCGACTTCCTGAATATCGCAACAACCTTCCCGTCCGGCAACTTAACCAGCACCGGCCGGCTAGACAGAGCATTGCCGAGGAAGGACATGGAATAGTTCAAACCGCCGTCTGTAACAAAACCCCCAGTCTTGTAATCCAAGAATAGCGCATAACTACTCCCGCCCGGGACGCAGGGATCGGAATTGGGCACGTTCACTGCGGTTACAAGGGTTCCCAGTGCCACAGCCGGATCGGTGGATATGCGCGCTCCCGAAAGGGGAAGATCCAGATACCAACCGCGCTTGCTGCTGTAATCAACCGTGTTGGACGATAGCGTACCTGTTCCTCCGGCCGAGAACGAAGTGAACGTTTGTTGTTGCAGATTCGTCCGCAGCGGGAAAATGGTCGGGGAACTGCTTTGATCATCCACCAAACCATACATCGTCTGAGTCTGCGAAGCGTGAGCATTGGCGCCTGTGGTGCCGGGTACGTCGCTACCACCGAGATATTGCCCCGTCCCCACATAAACCAACCGCCGGAACGTACCGCCATCATTGATCTTGGCGAGCTCCGGAGCGGTTGTGACGGGCTGTGAGACGCCGCTGGCATCAACCAGCGTAGCCAATTTCTTCACGTTCCATTGGTTGCTGTTGTTGCTGGATAGATCGAACCTCCACACGTTACCCTGTAGATCGCCGCCGTAAACGTATTGCACCTCGGCATCCACATCGCCGTTTTCGACATAGGCGGAGATTTGCGCCAAACCACTTGGGTCAGCGGAGGTCCCCACCCCCGTCGAGATGGACGTTATTAGTTCTCCCGTCTTTGCATTGAGGACGAAAAGACGTCCCTGACCGTCTCCGCCGGTATCACTTCCATTGTTATATCCGGAGCTGGCGAGTACTACCCATCCTTTGGCCTTTGTCTTTACGATTATTGGCTTGCCGAACGTATAGCCCACGTTCTTCTTGTCCGCAGCTGCCGTGCTAGCATTCGGGAATTCCCAGAGAACCTTGGCGGCCGCTGCCGCTTCATCGGCAGGTATCGGCTCAGTCACGTCCAACGCGTAGTATCCCCGACCTCCCTTTCCGAGTCCCCCCACCAGAACGGTTCGCCAATCGGTGCCCCCTCCGGTGGCACCATCCGTATTCTTGAAGTCGACGTCTCCGCTAACAGGGGTACCGTCCACATAGAACAAATGCGTGAAGCCGCTCTTGCGGCTCAGATTGTTCAATGTACCGTGCAAGAAACTGGGGATGTACGCCCAAACTTCGGCTCCGGTGGATGCGTTAAAGGCGTGAAGCATGCCGTCGTTTGCCCCCTGATAAACCATCTTGGTGCGCGACGCCTTGGCTGTTTTATACGTCGCGTAACCGCTGTCGCCATAGTTGAGCATCGGTTCACGAACAATGACGGGTTCGGCGTTAATGATGTCCCCAAGCAGATGCGCCCGGGTACGATAACTCGTGCCTTCGCCAGTTCTGTCACCACGCAAGTATGCGAGGACGGCCGCTCCGTCGGATGTGCCCGGCGGTGAAACTGGAGTATTCAACAGATTTTGCTGGCTTGACGATAACTTTGTGGAAGTGCTTGCCGTAGTCGGTTGAAACTGGATCCCTTGACCATTGCCGCCGCTCCCGGTATGCGTTACGATAAATCGCGACGATGGCGTGCGCGTGTCGAGCTGAGTCTGTGCCGATCCGGCAGTCCAGAGAGGCGTCGTCTCAATCGGCTGTCCGGTGCTCAAGTCGATCGGAAACGCATTAAGGTCGCCAGTCCATGTACCGGAGTTATAGCTGGAGGCATACGAGGCGTTATCCCCCGATGTGACGTTTGCGTTGGCCACAGCTACTGCAGCGGCTGCGCCGTTCCTGCTGACGATGTCGTTCAATGCGTCTGACAACGCTTTCGCAAATGCATCGGGATCGCTAGCACTGAAGAACCCACCCCTACTGTTTACTGCTGCATGGGCGAGATCGTCAATCTTCGCGGCGTCGCTGGAAGTTGGATCGGGCCAAGTTATGGTTTGCGGAGATGGCGTAAAGGCTGAATCTATCGCCGCCTTTGAGATAGTCCCAAGCACTCCAAGACCAACGGTGAAGTTGACCATGTGCTGCCAGAACGCCGGATCCTTTCCGTTGGTAGGGACTTTGTTCTCAAGGTCAGTACGCAGGTCGTTCACCCAATAGTACATCGCGACATCGGCAAGAGTATTGGAGTATTGGTCCGAGTAAGGGTTGCCCGGTGTATACGTATAACTCTGATTATCGGGGCCAGTGATATTTGTGCCTGCCGTATTATCGACATTCTGCTGGGCGCCAGCGGTTGAGGCTCCATCGCCATTCCAATAACCATCCGTCATTATAATGTGATAATTCTGGCGGCATGCGAATTGGGTTCCACCTCCTGCTCCAGGGTTCTCACCCCAGGGACCCTTGTCGTCGGTTCTCTTGAAGTACTTGCCGACGTCGTCCAAAGCACGGCGCAGGGGGGTTCCTTGTTCTGGAATAGTGTGTCCGTATAGCTCAGTAAAGAAAGCATCTCTGTCGGTGCCACTGAAAGTCCTGACTCCGCGGATCACAGTACTGGTGCTGACGCCGTCTATCGTTGTTGCTCCCTTGTTGATTGCCCCGAATCCCACGCGCATTCCCGAACCCTGCTGAGCGAACGCTCTACCCACACCGGCGCGGGCAGCGAGGACCCGGGAACGGTAATAGGAATACCAATTTGCGAAATTCTGGATTTCTTGGGCGTACGTTCTTACTTTGCCGCTCGGACTGGTGTAGGTGGGCGTTGTAGACCGAATCTCGACTTTCGTGTAGCAGGCGGGGGTTGTCGCGTTACCATCGCATCCAGCGTTCGATGGCTTGTATATAAAGTAGGTCGCAGGCCAGAAGCCTGCCGTATTGGTAATAGCGTTGATATATTTCCCAGTAAACCAGGCATAGTTGCCGCCAGCATCTCTTCTACGCCATTTCCCATAGGAATCAGTGCTGGTGTTGGCATCTCCATCGTTGAGAACGGTAAGATTTCGGCACCCTCTCGCGGTATTAGCCGGATTATGATATGCGCAGGTGACATCAGCATTCGGCCATAGACTGCCATCAGAGTTTGACCAGGGTTTGTAGTCGATGTCCGGGTCATAGTACATCTTGTTGTTATAGCTCGAGCGACGCATGAAATTGTGAACGTTGCCATCCTCGAATCCGCCAACCCGCGCTGTGCCTCCATCGTCGTAAAATCCCGAGCCATAGTAGTGTTGGTTCTCGGGGAATACATAATAGATACTCTGTGAAATCTGCTCCTCCGGCATTACTTCCCACTGCATCGATCCAGAGTCGTCAAGGGTAAACATGACGTTCGGTGTCACGCTGTTCTTCACTGCCATTGGAACATCGGAGATGTCGGTCGCTGCCACTACTTGTGCCGTTTGCGTAAGCATCAGTACTGCAGCCAAGAACTGGGCAAGGAATTTCCTGGGGGAGCGGGACATGATATGCATACTGGACTCCTGCCGATAACGTCGGCTGCCGGTATTAGTAGCTGAGTACTGCCTGAACGAAGCTCTCGGTAGATTTGGGGCCTTCGACGCGCACGGTGACCCGGTAGTAGACTTTCGTCGCCACCGAGAACTGAGGCGCTCCCGCCTTCTTGCTACTACCGCCCAGGGGAGCCTCGGAAATGCACTTTCCCACCAAATCGGTAACGGGCGCGGGACCGTTGCACAACCTGTCGATCACATATCTCACCGAATAGCCAGATAGGTTCGTTGCAACGGTGGGCACAGTGCTCCAGTTCAGCGCAGATACGGCGGCTTTTGTATCCAGGGATTGGCGGGTGGGATAGTATTGGCAGTTGTTCGTGCAACCTGGAGGAAAGCTGGCGTCGAGGCTGGTTGTAATGATTGTCGGAAGTAAGTCAAAAGCAGCTTCTATCCCGATATCCGATGCCTGCAGGCTCGCTTGCTTGAAGGAAATGTTTCCGGATATCGAATTGGCGGTATCGACTGAGCGGATCAATGCGACACCGGCAATCGTCATGGCGACGAGCATGATCAGGGCGATGAACAGGACAACGCCGTCCTGTTTCGACCGTTGCATATCTCCTGATCTTAGTTGTTCCATATCGCATTCCGAATCGGTACGGTGGTTTGATATATCTTGTAGCGATAGTGTCTAGCCTCTCCATTGCTCGGAATGTCGAAAGTCGGCCCTCCGTTCCAAAGAGTGATCGACGCAGGACTGACTTCATCTCTCTCCCACAGGCCGCTACGTGCTACCAGCGCCAGGCGAACCGCAACAATGGCCGTCTCGCTTGCAGGAACGGCGGTGGCATTTACGAAAGGCAAATCGAGATTTCCGTCGCTGTTAGTATCCAGGCCGTAGTAAGCCCGCAGTCCGACGATGCCGCTGACCAGATCAACCGGATTGCCAGGCCCCACTGGCTGATTGAGATCCTCCATCACCAGTTTGTTGTTGCTGATGTAGTACGCTCGGTTCGCCATAGTGCCGAAATTGGTAACTTTGGCCCCGGTACCATATCCGCCTACGGGAAAGATGACGTTTTGCCCTCCGGACGGATTGAATATGTATATGCCGCCGGGATTATGCTGAAGATCCCACTGAGTACCAGGGCCAGTGAGGTTGGCCATGCCCAGCTGTTGGCCGTCTTGGCTTAACTGGACCATCGCACAGTCATTTGGAGGCTGGGAGATGATGACCATATTGCCCTGCTGGAAGCCGATGCCATTGTTAACGCGGATATTAGCGGAGGAGTTGGGCATTGGTTCCTGCAGTGTGGCCGGCATTCCTCCGTATGCCGACGTGCTGTATCTAATCTCGATACGGTCGTTTCCGGTAGCCTCCGTCACGATTCTGACCGGGAGGCCGGAGAACGAAAAATTCTGGGGCGACCTATTCTGGTTGTACGCGTTTATCGTCGCACATCCGAGACCCATGATTCCGTAGCCGGCCATTCTGAGGTCCCTTTCGATCATGAAGGACGCTAGCAGACCATTCACCTGGGCGTCGGTTCCGGTGGTAGTGGTTCGCTTTTGCCCCTCGCTGAGGGCGAAGATTTGGGCCATGACCAAGATGCCTATCAGTGCAATGACCATGCCGACCATCAGCTCGACGAGGCTGAATCCGTATTGAGTGGCCGACGGGGCAAGCTGAAATCCCCGGCAAGAAACACGAAGCTTATCCATTGATACGTGCGGTAGTGGTGTAGCTATGGGGGGCGGGGCTCTGGGGCATGCGCCAGCAAATCGTCACCGTTACTAACCCAGTTGCCGCGTCCACAGTAATCTGCTGGTTATCAGTGGTTGCGCCGGGGAGCGAGCCAACTACGGTTCCTGGGTCGGCTGCCGTGCCTAGCCATGAAATGACATTGGCGTTGCCAGACCCTCCGTTGAAGTTGCAGTTGGCTCCTGAACTGCGATGGGCGTAAGAAGAAAGATTGGCACGCGCATCGGCCCACATCATGCCCAGGATCTGATTTGCAAGAAAAGCGGCGTCGGCGCGGTATTTGGCATCAGAACTGCTCTTTATGGATGAGGCCTGAAGCCCGACGATGGCTAACACGCCAAATGAAAACACCAGAATAGCCACCAGCGCTTCGAGAAGAACAGCACCAGCCTGCTTGCCCGGAATTGAACTCTCGAAGGCAGAAGCAGAAGCGAAAGGCATCTCTGTCACTTTCAGCATCTACGTGGGTCAGTGGTACCCACGTTTGGATCAGGATCGCACATGCGGATCTCGCCAGCGGAACCAATTACGATGCGCAGATCGCGCGTCTGCGCGCTGGGAAGAGAGGAGGAATCGATGGATATTTGGCCGATCTGTCCGACGCTCGTAACGACTCTCCCAATTCCATTGAAAACAACATTGGTTCCATCCGCATTTATTGTCGCGTTGCTGCCGCCTTCCGCGCTAGCCTTGAGTTGAATGATGAAGGGGTCAATATCTGACGTTCCATTACCACACTTGCCAGCAGGATCTAAGCGGCTCACTATCCAGTTCGTACCCGTGCTCGACAATTGGCAGGTGTTGGTCAGATTGGTGACAAGAGAAAAACGGACGGACGTATTTCGACGCACCGCCTCATTACGGGCGAGTTGGAGCCCCGCAAGCAGAGATTCGGCAGTGGTACGGATCTGTGAGTTGGCAATCCAGTTGCTGTAGCTGGGCAGACCCATGGCTATGACTATTCCCAGCACTGCTATCGCGATCACCAATTCGATCAGCGTGACGCCACTTTGCCTCGCTAGGAGCATACCCCACCTTTCTTTGTGACCCAGCACGTGGTGGAGGTAGATCCCCATCCTGAGGGGAGACTGATCGTTGCCCGCTCGTTGTTTTGGTTAATTGAATAAGCGAAGTTAGACATTTGCCCCGAGCCAGTGGCTCTAACTTCGAAAGCCGTTGCGGTAAGGGTTGGGCAAGAGTAGGTGAAATTCGCGGTGTTTGCAGGCAGCGGCGCTACTGTTCCCGCGGCGCAGGCTCCCACATACGTTCGGTTGTCCTGATAGAACTGCTCCAGTCTGACCCTCATATCAGCCAAATTTGATGTGGCTTCGGCGATTCGGCTCCGCGTGATGTAGTCGTTGTAGGCAGGGAGGGCGACGCTGGCGAGTATCGCCACGATTACGACGACGATCATCAGTTCTATGAGAGTAAATCCCAAGACTGAGTTGCCGAAGGAACTAAGCCGTTTGGAACTCATGTCCACTCCTTTCTGCATGGACTATATGCACGTCATCGATCGAGAGCGAGGCGAAGCCGACAAGTGGCTCTGAGCGCATGACAGGCGGCAACTAAGCGTGCGAGGGGCCGCAAGGTTGCCCAAGCCCTAGGGGAAAGATATAATTTCCGGCCTGCGATTCGCTGTTGTAGCTCAGCTGGTAGAGCAACTGATTCGTAATCAGTAGGTCGGAGGTTCGAATCCTCTCAACAGCACCATCCCTCGTTCTTCCCCAGTCTCCGCGTTTCCGCTTGCCACGGCAAATGGATTAGAATTGTCAGGCGTCAATACGGTAGCGTATGGAGGATGCCATGGCTGAGGCAGTGATTCTTGAGGCGGTGCGGACGCCTTTTGGTCGGCGTGGCGGGAGGCTGCGGGAGTTTCGGCCCGATAGTCTGCTGGCGCACGCCTTGAAGTCCCTGGTGGGCCGTGCCGGCGTGGCGCCGGAAAAGCTGCAGGATGTGATCTGCGGCTGCGTCACCCAGGCGGGTGAGCAGGCGGCCAATGTCGGGCGGCTGGGGGTGCTGCTGGCCGGGTTTCCGGTGCAGGTGCCGGGGGTGTCGCTGAACCGCATGTGCGGCTCCAGCCAGCAGGCGGTGCACTTTGCCGCCCAGGCGGTGGCGGCGGGGGACGCGGACTATGCCATCGGCTGCGGCGTGGAGAACATGTCGCGCGTGCCCATGTTTCTGGATATCACCCTGGGCGGCGAGTTCCGCGGCTTCGACGGCCTCAACCCGGAGTTGTTCAAGCATTACGAGCTGATCCACCAGGTGGAAAGCGCCGAGCGCATGGCGGAGAAATGGGGCATTTCCCGTGCCGAGGTGGACGAGTACTCGCGGGAAAGCCATCGGCGCGCCCATCAGGCAGCACTGGCCGGGAGCAACCGGGAGATCGTGGCCACGCCCGGCCTGGACGCGGACGGCAAGGTGGTCAGGCTGGAGCGGGACGAGGGGGTCCGGGCCACCTGGGACGCGCAAAAGACCGCGTCCCTCAAGCCCGTGTTCCGGGCGCCCGACAAGGGCGTAATCACCGCCGCCAATTCCAGCCAGATATCCGATGGCGCCGCGGCGGTGCTGGTGGCCGAGCGCTCGCGGGCCCAGGCGGACGGCTTCCGGCCAAGGGCCCGTTTCCGGGCGCGGGTGGTGGTCGGATCCGACCCGACCCTGCAGCTGGACGGACCCATTGCCGCAACGCGCCAGGCGCTGAAGCGTGCCGGCCTGTCGATCCGGGATATCGACTGGATCGAGATCAACGAGGCCTTCGCCAGTGTCGTGCTCGCCTGGGGACGGGAACTGGAGCCAGACATGGCCAAAGTCAATCCCTGGGGCGGGGCGATCGCCCATGGGCATCCCCTGGGCGCCACCGGCGCCGGGCTGATGGCCAAGATGCTGGCGGGGCTGGAAGCCACCGGCGGCCAGTTCGGCCTGCAGACCATGTGCATCGGCCACGGCATGGCGACCGCCACGATCATCGAACGACTGTAAGAGGAGACGGCATATGCAGATCAAGGACAGCGTGTTCATCGTGACCGGCGGCGCCTCCGGGCTGGGGGCCGGAACGGTCCGTACGCTTCATGGCGCGGGCGGCAAGGTGGTGATCGCCGATGTAAACAAAGCGGCCGGCGAGGCGCTGGCGGCTGAGCTGGGCGCCAATGCGCGCTTCGGCCTGTGCGACGTGACCTCCGAGGACAGCGCCAAGGCGGCGGTGGACCTGGCCCTGTCGGCCTTCGGCGGCTTGCACGGCCTGGTGAACTGCGCCGGCATCGCCATCGGCGAGAAGACCGTGGGTAAGGAAGGCCCCCATTCCCTGGCCAGCTTCACTAAGGTCGTCACGGTTAATCTCATCGGCACATTCAATATGATCCGGCTAGCAGCCGAGGCCATGAGCAAGCAGCAGCCCAATGCCTCGGGCGAACGCGGCGTTATCGTCAATACCGCCTCAGTCGCCGCTTTCGACGGGCAGATCGGCCAGGCGGCCTATTCCGCGTCCAAGGGCGGCGTGGTGGGCATGACCCTGCCCATCGCGCGTGACCTCTCCCGTTTGGGCATACGGGTCATGACCATCGCCCCGGGCATTTTCGAGACGCCCATGCTCCTGGACATGCCCCAGGAAGTCCAGGATGCGCTGGGCAAGATGGTTCCCTTCCCGTCGCGCCTGGGCAAGCCGGCCGAGTACGCAGCGCTCGTCAAGCACATTTGCGAGAACGAGATGCTCAACGGCGAGGTGATCCGCCTGGACGGCGCCATCCGCCTGGCGCCCAAGTAAGCACTGGTATTGATCTAGCTCAGATTTGCGGGCAAGGTCGGCAGCTAAAATATCGACATCTGAATCAACCGGCACCGCCCCGTGCGGCGCCGGCCTCGTTTGTATCACTCAAGCGTCGTGAACGATCCCCGCGGCCTGCCCCGGACCGAGTGCTATCACTGCGGTCTGCCCGTTCCCCGTGGGGCGAGTTTCGCCGTGACCATCGCCGGCCAGCCGCGGCAGATGTGCTGCGCCGGCTGCCAGGCCGTGGCCCAGGCCCTTGTCGACCATGGCCTGACCGATTACTACCGGCACCGGGACGCCCTGCCCAATAGTCCGCGAGAAGCCGTCCCCGAGGCGCTGCGCGACCTGGGGCTGTTCGACCAGGCCGACATCCAGGCGAGCTTCGTGCATCCCGTGGGCGAGCACGAGCGGGAGGCTTCCCTCATACTCGAAGGCATCACCTGCGCCGCCTGCGTCTGGCTGAACGAGCAGCACCTGACGCGCCAGGCGGGCGTGACTGCGGTGGAGATCAACTACGCCACGCGCCGCGCCCGCGTGCGCTGGGACGAGCGGCGCATCCAGCTGTCCGGGATCCTGGCGGCGGTGGCGGCCATCGGCTACCGCGCCTATCCCTACGACGCCCGGCGCTCGGAGCAGCTCGCCCAGAAGGAGCGGCGCGCTGCCCTGTGGCGCCTGTTCGTCGCCGGCTTCGGCATGATGCAGGTGATGATGTACGCGGTGCCGGTGTACCTGGCCGAGGCGGGCACGATGACCGCCGACATCGAGAGCCTCATGCGCTGGGCCAGCCTGGTGCTGACCCTGCCGGTCGTTTTCTATTCCTCGGCGCCGTTCTTCACCAGCGCCTGGCGCGATCTGCGCCTGCGCCGCGTCGGCATGGACGTGCCTGTCGCCCTGGGCGTCGGCAGCGCCTTCGCCGCCAGCGTGTGGGCCACCTTGCGCGGCACGGGGGAGGTGTATTTCGACTCCGTGACCATGTTCGTCTTTCTCCTGCTGTGCGGGCGCTATCTGGAGATGATGGCGCGCCAGAAGGCGGTGCGCGGCATAGAGGAGACGGGGCGGGCGCTACCGGCATTCGCCGAACGCCTGACGGCTTTCCCCGCCATGGCATGCGAGCGGGTGGCGGTGGCCTCACTCAAGCCGGGCGACTTGGCGCTGGTACGCCCCGGTCAGCCGGTACCGGCCGACGGCGTGGTGGTGCAGGGGGAAAGCGCCCTGGACGAGTCCTTGCTCACGGGTGAGAGCCGTCCCGTCGACAAGAAGCCGGGAGATCGGGTGACAGGCGGCAGTCTGAATGGCCCCAGCCCGCTGGTGGTGCGCGTCGAGCGCGTGGGCGAGGAGACCCGGCTGGCTTCCATCGTGCGGCTCATGGAACGGGCCATGGCGGAAAAGCCCCGGGTAGTGGAGCAGGCCGACCGCATCGCCGCCTATTTCGTTGCGGCGCTGATCGTCGTCGCCGGCGCCACGGGCGTTGCCTGGAGTCTGCTCGATCCCGGGCGTGCCCTATGGGTATTCGTGTCGGTGCTGGTCGTGACCTGTCCCTGCGCCCTGTCGCTGGCCACCCCCGCAGCCCTGGCGGTGGCGACAGGCGCTTTGTCGCGTCTGGGGCTGCTGGTATCCCGAGGCCATGCGGTGGAGACCCTGGCGCGCGCCAGCCACTTTGTTTTCGACAAGACCGGCACTCTCACCGAAGGCCGCTTGCGCTTGCTGGAGGTGGTGCCGGCGGCGGCCCGCACCGAAGACGCGCTGGCCCTTGCGGCGGCCCTGGAGCAGGGATCGGAACACGCCGTCGCGCGCGGCCTTCTGGCCGCCCAGGAGACCGCGCAACTGCCCCGGGTCGATGGGCTGCGTGCGGTCACCGGCCAAGGCGTGGAAGGAGAAGCGGCAGGGCGCCGAGTGCGCATCGGCCGCTGTGCCTTCGTCGCCGAGCTCCACGGGATGGAGCTGCCTTCTTCCCTCGCGGAGCGCATGAAAGAGGGGGACACCTGGGTGGCCCTGGGCGACGGCGGCGGCTGGCTCGCCTTTCTGCGCTTCGGCGATGCCGTCCGTGCCGATGCCGCTGCCGCCCTGGCGGCGCTGCGGGCGGCGGGTGGGCGCGTTGCCATCCTGTCCGGCGATATGCCGGCGGCGGTGCGGCAGGTCGCCGCGCACCTGGGCGTGGACCAGGCCCACGGGGGCATGACGCCGGAGGACAAGCACGCTTTCATCGCCCGGTTGCAAGGTGAAGGGGCGGTGGTGGCGATGGTGGGCGACGGTGTTAATGACGCTCCGGTGCTGGCCCAGGCCCAGGTGTCGGTCGCCATGGGAAGCGGCACCGAGCTGGCGCGCAACCAGGCCGACGTGGTGCTGCTGGGCGAGCGCCTGCAGAGCCTGGCGGACGGCGTGAGGCTGGCTCGCCGCACCCTCGCAATCATTCGCCAGAACCTGTGGTGGGCCTTCGCTTACAACTTTTTGGCGTTGCCCTTGGCCGTCGGCGGCTACGTCACGCCCTGGATGGCGGGCATCGGCATGTCGGCGAGCTCCCTGCTGGTGGTCTTGAATGCCCTGCGGCTGCAGCCGCGCGCCAGGGGCGGCTGATGGAAATCCTTTACTTGTTGATCCCCCTGTCGGTGGTCCTGGTGTTTCTCATCGGTTGGGCCTTCTGGTGGTCGGTGCGCAGCGGGCAGTTCGACGATCTGGAGGGACCGTCCTACCGGGTCTTGATGGACGACGACAAGGCGCCAGGGGAGGAGGGAAAGGCAGGGAACGCGGGCAGGAAGCCCGTCGAGGGACCAAAATGAAGCGGGCTTGATTTACGTCAAGTTGCCCCGGGCCGAGATTTCCCATACTACGCCCAAGGTTTTAGGCCTTGGAACGGCCCAGGCGGTCCGGCGGCAACGCCGCAGCGCTGCGGGTTCCGGCTCTAAAGTCTGAAGTCTTGTCTCTCTGTTGGGGTTGGGGTGCGCAGCTGCGCACCCTTTTTTTTACTCGGGCTTAAATACAAGACATTTGAACTCTTCCGATCCTAACAGTTTTGATTTTAATCAAGTGGCGCACTGCAGCAAGAAAGTATTCTCGCGGCTGACCGCGGCCCGGAACTCGGCGGCTGCATAAAGATTTCGTCATCCTTCTTGAGGTGAATGCCTTATGCAAACCCAACCGACTTACAACTACAAGGTTGTGCGTCAATTTGCGCTGATGACGGTGGTGTGGGGCATTGTGGGCATGGCGGTGGGGGTGTGGATTGCCGCGCAGCTCATCTGGCCCGAGCTG
>JBMOQT010000317.1:0-44945 GCA_049320945.1 Pseudomonadota bacterium | reverse complement strand
GCCCGGTGCTTGAGCATTTCCACCAGGCCCGGCTCGTCCAGGGGCGGGTCCGTGTCCGGGGGGCAGGACAGGCTGGTGACGCCGCCGGCGGCGGCCGCGGCCAGTTCCGACTCCAGGGTGGCGCGGTATTCGAATCCCGGCTCGCGCAGCCGCGCCGACAGGTCGATCAGGCCGGGACAGACGATCAGCCCGCTGGCGTCGAGGATGCGCTCGGCCGTGAAGCCGATCGGTGCCCGGCCCAGGGCGGCTATCCTTCCCTCGACAATGAAGACGTCCTGCTGTCCGTCGATGTGGTTGGCCGGATCGATCAGCCGGCCGTTCTTGATGTGTATGTTCATCAGTGCGCCGCCAGAATGCTCATCACCGCCATGCGCACGGCGATGCCGAAGGTGACCTGGGGCAGGATGACCGCATGGGGGCCGTCCGCCACCGCCGAATCGATCTCCACGCCCCGGTTCATGGGGCCCGGATGCATGACGATGGCGTCGGGCTTGGCCAGCTCCAGCTTGTCCAGGGTGAGGCCGTAGTACTTGAAGAACTCCTGGGGCGAGGGCAGCAGGGCGCCCTGCATGCGCTCGTTCTGCAGGCGCAGCATCATCACCACGTCCACGTCCTTGAGACCGGCGCGCATGTCGTGGAACACATGCACTCCCAGCTTCTCCACCTCCGCCGGCAGCAGCGTCTTGGGTCCGATGACGCGCACCTCCGGCACGCCCAGGGTGGTGAGGGCATGGATCTGGGAGCGCGCCACGCGCGAGTGCAGGATGTCGCCCACCACCGCCACCGTCAGGCCCGTGAAGTCCTTCTTGTAGTGGCGGATGGTGTACATGTCCAGCAGGCCCTGGGTCGGGTGGGCATGGCGGCCGTCGCCGGCGTTGATGACATGGATGTCGTCGCGGCCGATGGCCGACAGGTGCTGGGCGATCAGGTAGGGCGCGCCGCTGGAGGCGTGACGCACCACGAACATGTCGGCCTGCATGGCGCACAGGTTGTCTATCGTATCCAGCAGCGTCTCGCCCTTGGTGGTCGAGGAAGTGGTGATGTTGAGGTTGATCACGTCCGCCGACAGGCGCTTGGCGGCGATCTCGAAGGTGGTGCGGGTGCGCGTGGAGCTTTCGAAGAACAGATTGAATACCGACTTGCCGCGCAGCAGGGGCAGCTTCTTCACCTCGCGCTCGGCGACTTCGGTGAACGGCACCGCGGTATCGAGGATGGCGGTGATGATTTCGCGCGGCAGCCCTTCTATGGTCAGCAGGTGCTGCAGCTCGCCGTTCCTGGTGAGTTGCGGGTTATGCATCTATCATTCTCAGGGTGAGGAGTCCTTGTTCGTCCTGTTCCAGCTGCAGGTTCTTGTCCGGTGGGATGGCCATGGCATGGGCGCAGAAGCGCGCGCAGATGGGCAGCTCGCGCCCGCCCCGGTCCACCAGCACCGCCAGATCGATGCGCGCCGGCCGGCCGTAGTCGAACAGCTCGTTCATGGCGGCGCGGATGGTGCGCCCGGTATAGAGCACGTCGTCGACGATGATGATGGGCCGGTCGGCGACGTCGAAGGGGATGTCCGAAGGCCGCAGCTGCGGGTGCAGGCCGCTGCGGTGGATGTCGTCGCGGTAGAAGGCCGGATCGATGGTGCCCAGGGGCGTCGGCAGGCCCAGGGCGCGGTGCAGGCGCTCGGCGATCCAGACCCCGCCCGTGTGAATCCCCACCAGCGCCGTATGCGGCGTGATATGGGGGCGGATCTGCTCGGCGAGCTGCCGGCACAGCTGTTCGGCATCAGGCAGTGGCATCGAAGTAACTCTGCAAAATGATCTGGGCCGCCACGGCGTCCACTTTCTCCTTGCGCCTGCGCCAATCGAGCCCGGCCTGGCGCAAGGAGTCCTCGGCGGCGCCGGAGCTCAGGCGCTCGTCCACCAGCTGCACCGGCAGGCCGAAGCGGCCGTGCAGCTGGTTGGCAAAGCGGCGGCAGCGGGCGGTGAGCTCGTGTTCGGAGCCGTCCAGGTGCAGGGGCAGGCCCACCACCAGCAGGACCGGCTGCCACTCCTCGATGAGGCGGGCGATGGCGGCAAAGCGCGCCTCGTTGGCCTCGGCGGCTATGGTGGTGAGGGCGCGCGCCTGGCGCAACAGCTGCTCGCCCACGGCCACGCCGATGCGCTTGAGCCCGAAATCGAACGCCAGCACGGTGCCGGTCTGGCCGGCGGCAGGGTGGCGGGAGGGGTGGGGCGCGTCGCTCATCGGGGCGTTATTGTACTCCTCGGCCCCGGCCCCTCACTTCCTGCTCAGGCGTGGCCGGCCACGTCCGAGAGGCGGGTGAAGTCTATGCCCAGCGCCTGCATGGCGGCCGGCAGGCGCTCTTCCGGCGGCAGGCGGAAAATGATGTGGGGGTCGGCCGGCACCGTCAGCCAGGCGTTCTGGGACAGTTCCCATTCCAGCTGCCCGGCGGCCCAGCCGGCGTAGCCCAGGGACACCAGGATGTCGCTCGGTTCGCCCTCGCTGCCCACGGCCTGGAGGATGTCGCGGGAGCTGGTCAGGCCGACGTCGTCGTGCACCGTCAGGGTGGCCTGCCAGTCGCCGATGGGGCGGTGCAGGACAAATCCCCGGTCGGTCTGCACCGGCCCGCCGAAATAGACGGGCATGGCGGCGAAGCCGGGGGCGTCCAGGGGCAGGCTGATGCGCTCGAACAGCATGCCCAGGGTCATGTCCAGGGGGCGGTTCACCACGATGCCCAGGGCGCCCTGCTCGTTGTGCTCGCAGATATAGGTGAGGGTGCGGGCAAAGTTGGGGTCCGCCATGTTGGGCATGGCAATGAGGAAATGGTGGGTGAGATTGACGGGTCCGGTAGTCACGAATTCATTGTACGCGCCCCGGCGGGGCAGGTCCAAACTTCTTCGACCCCGGCGGCGGTTATGATTGTGCCCTCGCACCACTACTTATCGAGAGAGACGCAATGGACATGGATTCCCTGATGATACATGGCGATGCGGGGGTGGAAGACGATTCCGCCATTGCCCCGGCCCTGTATCTGTCCTCCACCTATCGCGCCCGCGACGCCCGCGAGTTCGCCGCCATCGCCACCGGGACGCGCCCCCAGCGCTATTACGCGCGTTACGGCAACCCCACCCAGGCCCGCTGCGAGCAGGTGCTGGCGCGCCTGGAGAACGCCGAAGCGGCGCTGCTGTTCGCTTCCGGCATGGGTGCCGTGAGCACCACCCTGCTGGCCTTGCTCAGGAGCGGCGACCACGTGGTGGCCCAGACCAGCCATTACATGGGCACCACGCGCCTGCTGAGCGAGATCCTGCCGCGCTTCGGCATCCATGCCACATGCGTGGACCAGACCGACAGCAGCGCCTTCGAGCGCGCCCTGCGGCCGGAGACCAGGCTGGTGCTGGTCGAGACGCCGTCCAACCCGACCCTGGCGGTGACCGACCTGGCGGCGGTGGCCGCCGCGGCCCGGGCCCGGGGCATCCTCACCCTGGCCGACAATACCTTCGCCTCCCCCGTAAACCAGCGGCCCCGGGACTTCGGCATCGACCTGGTGGTGCACAGCGCCACCAAGTACCTGGGCGGCCACAGCGACCTGGTGGCGGGCGCGGTGGCCGGGCCCAAGGAACTGGTGGACCGCATCTGGGAGGACAGCACCGTCTTCGGCGCCTGTGCCAGCCCGTTCAACGCCTGGCTGATGCTGCGCGGACTGCGCACCCTGGCCCTGCGCGTGGCGCGCCACTCGGCCACCGCCCTGGAGCTGGCGCGCCACCTGGAGCGGCATCCGCAAGTCACCCGGGTGCACTATCCCGGGCTGGAGAGCCATCCCCAGCACGAGCTGGCCCGGCGCCAGATGAAGGCCTACGGCGGCGTGCTGAGTTTCGAGGTGAAGGGCGGCTACCAGGCGGCCCAGCGCTGCGTCTCGGCCCTGAAGCTTGCTGCCAATGCCGTGAGCCTGGGCGGGGTGGAGAGCCTGGCGGTGCATGCCGCCTCCGTGTGGGAAGGCACGCTCACCCCCGAGCAGATCGAACAGGCGGGCGTGTCGCCGGCGCTGGTGCGCTACTCGGTGGGACTGGAGAGCGCCGGGGATCTCGCCGCGGACCTGGACCAGGCGCTGGCCGCCGCGGCGTAAACGCAACGGGCGCAGGGGATGGCCCTGCGCCCGTTACGGTTGAACCGCCTCGTTATGCGGTGACGGCCTTGCGCGTGTAGCTGGCGATCAGCTCCAGCAGCTCTTCTTCCTGGTAGGGCTTGCCCAGGTAATGATTGACCCCGATCTCCTGGGCGTAGTTGCGGTGCTTCTCCGCGGTGCGCGAAGTGATCATGATGATGGGGACGCCCTTCAGCCGGGCGTCGCCGCGCACGTTGCGGGTCAGGTCGAAGCCGTCCATGCGCGGCATTTCGATATCCACCAGGAGCACGTCCGGCACCAGGTCCAGCATCTGCTCCAGGGCGTCGACTCCGTCCTTGGCCGTGACCACATGGTAGCCCTCGCGCGCCAGGAGGCGGCCGGTGATCTTGCGCACCGTGAGAGAGTCGTCCACGATCATCACCGTCGAAGCCGCCGGGGCCGAGCTCGGCGCCTCGGCGGCAGGTGTGGCTGCGGCCGCCTCGATGGGGCGCAGCTCGCGGCTCGCCAGCGCCACGGGGTTGATGATCAGCACAACCTCGCCATCGCCCAGCACCGTGGCGCCGGAGATGCCGATGACCCGGGCCAGCTGCGGCCCGATGTTCTTCACCACGATTTCCTGGTTGCCGCGCAGCTCGTCCACCTGCACCGCCACGCGCTGGGTACCGCCGCGCAGCAGCAGCACCCAGACGCGCCGCTGGGGCTCGGGCATGGACTGGAAGTCGCCCAGGAGCCGCGGCAGGAAGTGGTAAGGATAGCGGTTGCCCAGCCACTCGGCTGCGCCTTCGGTGCGGATGCGCTCCACCGCCTCGGGCTTGAGCTCGAGCACCTGCTCCACCATGGCCGAGGGGATGGCGTAGGTGCGGCTGCCGATGCGCACCAGCAGCGCCTGGGCCACCGCCAGGGTGAGCGGCAGGTAGATGCGGAAGCTGGCACCCCGGCCCGGCTCGGAAACGGCTTCGATGCGTCCGCCCAGGGCGGCCGCCTCGCTCTTCACCACGTCCATGCCGATGCCGCGGCCGGCGAGCTCCGACAGCTCGCCGGCGGTGGAAAAGCCGGGATGGAAAATGAACTCGGTCAGCGCTTGCGCGTCCGGATCCTGGTCCGGCGCCAGCAGGCCCTGCTCGATGGCCTTGGCACGGATGCGCTGGTAGTTCAGCCCGGCGCCGTCGTCCGACAGCACGATGGCCACTTCGTTGCCCTCCTGGGTGAGGGCGAGGTTGATCTGGCCGATCTCGGGCTTGCCCAGGGCCAGGCGCTGGCTGCGCTCCTCCAGGCCGTGGGTGATGGCGTTGCGCAGCAGGTGCTCCAGGGGGCCGGTCATCTTCTCCAGCACCGAGCGGTCCAGTTCGATCTGGCCGCCGCGGATGTCCAGGTTGGCTTTCTTGCCCAGTTCCTTGGCCGTCTGGCGCACCACCCGGTAGAGGCGGTCGGCCAGGCTGTTGAAAGGCACCATGCGCACGCTCATCAGCGACTGGGACAGCTCGCGGTTGAGGCGCGACTGGCTCATCAGGGCGGCATCGGCCTGGTCCAGGTTCTTCAGCAGGTTGTGCTGGACGGTGGTGACGTCGTTCACGCTCTCGGCCATCATGCGTGTCAATTCCTGGAAGCGCGTGAAGCGGTCGAACTCCAGGGGATCGAACTCGGCATGGGCTTCCTGGGCCGCCTGTAGCCGGGACTGCATCTGGGACTCGGCCTGGATCTCGATCTCGCGTAACTGGTTGCGCAGGCGGATGACGTTCTCGGTCAACTCCAGCAGGGACTGGCGCAGGGTGCGCATCTCGCCTTCGATGCGCGAGCGCGCGATGCTCATCTCGCCGGCCTCGTTGACCAGGCGATCCACCAAATCCGCGCGGACCCGCAACATGCGCTGGGCGGCGGTTTCGACCTCCGCTTCTTCGGCGATGCGCACCGCCTTGGCGCCGGCGGGGGCGGCTTCCTCGGCCTGCTGCAACGCGGCCGGATGTTCCAGCTGGTCGATCAGCACCTGGGCGCGGTCGAAGGAGGTCTCGAAGTCGTCGAGGAAGGCGGGGTTGACGGCGTTGGCGGCGAGCGCTTGCTCGACGCGCGTTTCCATGCTGTGGACCAGTTCCCCCAGGCCCATGGCGCCGGCCATGCGCGCGCTGCCCTTTAGGGTATGCAGCAGGCGCGCGATGGCATTGGGAATGTCCGGATCTTCGGGTGCGGCGCGCCACCGGCGCAGCTCGTCGCCGATAATGCGCACCAGGTCGTGGGCCTCCTCCAGGAAGATCGGCAGCAGTTGCTCGTCGATATCGTCCTGCAGCCGGACCTTGCGCCGCTCGACGTGTTCTTCTTCGCCGGCAGGCGTTGCCGCTTCCTGCGCCGGCTCGGGAGCGGGCTCTGTCGGCGCGGCGGCGGAAGCGGGCGGTTGCGTCGGCGCCTCGGCGGCCGACGCCATGGGCTCCTCGGCGGGACCGGCGGCGGGCTGGGATGCCGCGCCCGGCCCTTTGCCCGCTTCCATGAACTGGGCCAGGTCGATGACGTCGGCCACCTGGGCGGGCGCCGGCTCCGGGTAGCGCGGCAGCGCCGCCCGATCCAGTTCGCTGGCGAGTCCCTCGGCGGCATCGGGCACGCGCCGGTCCGCCACCACGGCGACCATGGCGTCCAGGGTGGACAAGGCGCTGCCCAGCAGCCCGATCAGTTCGCTGTTGCAGGCTTGGCCGGCATGGTTGAGCCGGTCCAGGGCGTGTTCCAGGGCATGGGCCAGGCGGTTGATCGGTTCGATGCCCACGGTACCGGAGATCCCCGCGAGAGTGTGGGCGGCGCGCACCATCTGCGCCGGCGGCACCTGCTGGGCCAGCTTGAGATAATTGAGCTCGCCGCGCAGGGCCGCCAGGTGCTGGCGCGCCTCGCCCAGGTACATGTCATACAGGGCGCGCGACACCGTCGTGTCGCCCAGCCGCACCAAGTCCTCGGGCGCCTGCGGCGCCGCCGCGTCCTGCGCCAGGGACAGGTCTTCCGGAAGCAGGATCTCGATCTCCTCCGTCGCCTCCGGGCCTGTCTCGCCGGGCTCGGTCCCCAGAGGCTCCAGCTCCGGCAGCACGATTTCTTCCGGCTCCGGTGCCTCGGCTGCCGGTTGTTCCGCCGAGATGTCGAGCGACGGAAAGGCGGGTTCCTCCGCGGGCGGCGTGCTCGCCGGTTCGGGCGGGGCGGCCGGCGGCGCTGCTGCGGCGCCTGCCTTCAGCAGTTCGGCGGCCGCCATCAGGGCACTCGCGTCCATGTGGGGGCTGCCGCCCGCCCCGAGCTGCTGCACCCAGGCGCCGAACAGGGCGTGGGCTTGGGCGATCAGGTCGTGCAGGGCCGGCGTGGCATCCTGCTCCAGCTGCAGCCAGCGGTTCATCACCTGTTCGATGCCCCAGGCGGCTTCGCCCAGCTCGCCCAGGCCGACCATGCGGCCGCTGCCCTTCAGGGTGTGGAAGCCGCGGCGGATGATGGTCAGGTAATCGTGGCTGTGGGGCTGGCCACGGGACTGCTCCAGGGTGTCACTGATGGTGGCCAGGACCTCGTGGGCTTCCTCCAGGAAAATGGCCAGCAGCTCGGCGTCGATTTCCTCGTTGGGCGCTTCGGCCAGGCGCAGGGTTTCGGCAGAAGGGGCGGCCACGGGGGCGGGCTCGCGCCTGACGGCGGACACCGCCTGGGCCACCTGTTCGGCGAGCTGATCGCCCGGCGCCGTCTCCAGGGCGGCCAACGCCGCCTTGGCGTTCTGCTCCAGCTGGGCATCGGCCACCAGGCTGGCGTCCTGGCGGATGGTTTCCAGGTTCTGCTTGAGTTCTTCCCGCAACTGCTCGTTCGCGGGCCTGTCCTTGAGGGCTTCCGCCAGCGACTGGGCTTCGCGCCGCTGCTGTTCCAGTTCCCGCTCGACCGACCCGGCCCTCTCTTCGTCCTCCGCCGGCGCGGGCGGCGTCTTGGGCTGAATCGGCCGCAGCACGCTGTCGAGATCGGCGGGGCCGTGCTGCAGGGCGTCCACGAAGAAGCCGAGGCCCGACAGCTTGTGGGCGATATCCTCGAATTCGCGCTGGTCGGGCTGATACTCCGGCATGGCGAAGCCGCGGATGCGCTCGGCGCAGCCATGCAGCAGGGCGACCGCTTTGTCCTGGCCCAGGATGGTGAGCGCCCCTTCGATCTGGCGTATGGGGGTGTCCAGGGCGGCGAGCTGTTCGCGCTGGGCCGGGTCGCGGAAGAAGGCGTCGAGGGCCTGTTCCACCTGGGCCAGGTTGTTCTGGATCTCCCGCGCCACCTGGCTCATCAGCAGCCGTTCCTGGGCACGGCGCGACATCTCGTCGAGCAGGGGCGCTTCCACGGCCGGCAGGGCCTCGCCGCGCGTCAGCGCCGCCAGGCGCTGCGCCAGGGCCTGGCACTGGGCGGCGAACTCCTCCCCCAGCTGTTCGTGGTTGTCCACGGCGCCCTCGGCCAGCAGCAGGGCGGTGGCCACTTCCATGGCCACCATCTCGTTGTGCTTGAGTGGTTCGCGGCGCAGCCAGTTGGCCGTCTCGGCGATGGCCGTGATCAAGCGGCTGAGATGATCGTTGATCAGGCCGCTACCATGGCCGGCGAGCTGCAGCATCTGCTCATGGAACTGGGGCAGGGCGACAGCGGCGCCGGCGCAGAACTTGTTCCAGGCCTCCTTGGCCGCCGCCAGGCCTTCGCGCATGCTGCGCAGGACCGGCTTGACGGGCGCGGCGGCCGCCCCTTGGGCGGGTACCAGCTCGGCAAGCTTGTAGGCTGCCTGCACCCGCGCCACCTGCTCGCCGCCGCCGCGGGCGAGGGCAACGAAGAACAGGGCGTCGCGCATGAGGCGCTCCGCCACGGTGCGCGAGCCTTCCAGCAGGCGGCGCATCTGCAAGTCGATGCGGGCGCACAGTTTCTTGACGTGGAAATCCACCGGCACCTGGCGCTCCGCCAGGGCGTCCAGCAGCGCCACGGTGATCCACCAGAAGGCACGGGTACCCGGCAGTGCCTGGGTTGCCTCGATGGCGGCCACGGCGCTGCGCATCTCGCGCACGCCGGTTACATCGTCGGAATTGCGCAGCCAGCGCAGGAAGCCGCGCTCGAAGCGGGTTCGTTCCGTGCGCAGGCGCCTGGCGACTTCTTCGGCGGGCAGGGGCGGCGGATCGGCATCGCGCCGGGGCGGGCGCAGGGACAGGTCCGGGAAGAACAGGTCGCTCGCGGCGACCCGCTCGATGCCGCGTGCCGCCTGCACTTCGCGATAGGCGGGCAGCAGCTTGAGGGGCTGGTTGGGGGCGCCGCCGGCCAGCTCGTCCAGGTATTGGCGCACGGCGCCCAGGGCTCGCTGGGCGGTCGCCGCCACTTGGGGCGTGAACGCCACGCGACCGGTCTCCAGGTCGGCCAGCAGCTGCTCCACGGCCTCCGAGAACTGGGTGACGCCGTCCAGGCCGACGATGGAGAGCGCGCCGTGGGCCTGGTGCAGATGCGTCTGGGCGAACTTGAGCTGGGCGGAATCGTCCGGGTGTTCGGCGAACTTGCCGATCGCTTCCAGGGCCCGCCCCAGGGCGAGGTCGATTTCTCCCTTGACCCAGGTCAGCGGACCGAGATCGAGATCGGTTTGGCTCATGGCCGCCTCATCCAGCCCGGGTCAGACCTTGAAGCCCGACACCGAACCCTTCAATTCCACGGCAAGATCGGCGAGCTGACCGATGGACACCGCCGTCTCCTTCGTGCCGGCCGTGGTCTGCTCGGTGATCTTCAGAATGCCCTCCATGTTCTCCGCCACGCGCGTGGCCGCTTCCGCCTGTTTCTGGGTCGCCGAGGAGATTTCTTCAATGAGCTGGGCGAGGTTGGTGGACACCGAGGAAATCTCCTGCAGCGCCTGGCCGGCGGCGTCCGACAGCTTGGCTCCCTCCACCACGCCGCGCGTCGAGTTTTCCATGGCGCTCACCGCATCCTGGGTATCGGTCTGAATGGTCTTGACGATGGCCGCGATCTGCTTCGTGGCTTCGGCCGAACGTTCCGCCAGCCGCTGCACTTCTTCCGCCACCACCGTGAAGCCGCGGCCCGCCTCACCGGCGGAGGCCGCCTGGATGGCGGCGTTCAAGGCCAGCACGTTGGTCTGCTCGGTAATCTCCGAGATCAGCTCCACGATCTCGCCGATCTCCTGGGACGATTCGCCCAGGCGCTTGATGCGCTTCGAGGTCTCCTGGATCTGCTCGCGGATCTCGTTCATGCCGCGGATCGAGTTCTCCACCGCGTGGGCGCCCTTCTGGGCGGCGTCGAGGGACTGGCGCGCCACCTGGGCGGACTGCATGGCGTGGGCGGACACGGTGTTCATGGACTGGGCCATCTGCAACACCGACTGGCCCGCTTCTTCGATCTCGCGCGACTGCTTTTCCGTGGCGGCGAGGAGCTGCTCCGAGGTTTTCTGGGCTGCTTCGGTGGAGGCCGCCACGCGTGTGGCGGCGTCGTTGATCCGGCGCACCAGCACCGCCAGCTCCTCGATGGTGTAGTTCACCGAGTCGGCAATGGCACCCGTGATGTCTTCCGTCACCGTGGCGCGCACGGTCAGGTCGCCGTCGGCCAGGTCGCCCATCTCGTTCATCAGCCGCAGAATGGCTTCCTGGGTGGCGTTCTTCGAGGCCTCCGCCTCCTGGCGCTCCCGTTCCGCCTGTTCGCGGCGCGCCGCGGCGTCGTCGTTATACACCTTGCCCATGAGCAGCAGGAAGCCCAGGGACAGCAGCGACGAGATACCGACGATCCAGCCCGTGACCGCCCGCCCCGCCAGCTCGCCGGCGAAGGCGCCGGCCAGGCCGTCGGTCTTCTCCAGCAGGTTGCCGCTGTCCTTGAAGATGCGGCTGCCCGCCTGTTTCGCCTGCACCAGGCGCTGCATGTTGCCGAGAATGCCGGCCACCGCTTCCTGGTATTCCTTGAAGGCGCCGTCCAGCTCGGCCAGCTTGTCGCGGGTCTCCGGGTCGCCCGCGGCGGCGATGCGCATGGCATCAGAGCCCTTGGTCAAGGCAGCCAGCACGTCGCGGAAGGTGTTGGTGTCCTTGCCCAGCAGGAAGGCTACTTCCGGATCGATGGCGTCGGCGACCAGCAGGGCGTTGGCGTTCTTGGCCAGGCGCTGGGTCAGCATCACCAGCTGGTTGGCGGCGGCGATCTCCCGCGGCGCCGCGCCCGTCTGCAGCTTGAGGGCGGCGACCTGCTCCGAGAGCTCCAGCAGTTGCGGGTTCTTGGCGTTGATGGTGGCCACCGACTTGCCCAGGGTGACCAGGTTCTTTTCCTGGGCCAGCACCTGGCTGGCGTTCTTCTCGTTCGGCTCCCACACCTGGGTCAGCGCCTGGAGGGCGGGCTGCACCGCGTCCGGCGCCGGCGGTACGGCGATCTCGTCGATGGTGCCGCCCTTGGTCACCCGTTCCAGCAGCGATGAGAAGTTGTCCCGGCTCTCCTGCAGCTCCCGGAAGGCGGCGCCGTTGCCCTGCAGGGCCAGTTGCGCCGACTTGGCGATGCGCTGGGACAGCATGCGCATCTGGCCGACGGCGGAAGCGTAGGCGGCGCCGTGGGTGGCGGTGCGGTTGTCGATCCAGGTGAAGAAGGCGGCCATCACCAGGAAGAAACCGAACAGGATGCCCAGGATCTGCAGCTGCTGGTTGACCGTGCGGTCGCCGATCAGGGGCAGCCGGGCGCGCATGCCCTTGGCCGCCGCCGCCTGCAGGCTGTCCATGATGGTGCTACGGCTCGCCTTGAACTCGGCCGCCTGGCCGGCCTTGTCCTTCTTCAGGGCAGGGAGTTTGAGATTGAAGGCCATGTCATGTTCTCCGCACTAGATGGCGCTCTCGCGTGCGCTTGTGTCGTTCTTCATACGCCGATTTCGAGGAACTCGGGCTGGTTGATGAGATGCCGCAAATCGAGTTTCTTCCAACGCCGCCCCTGGGCATCTTCGTATTCCTGGCCTACCCAGGGGCGCGCGTCCTGCGCCGTCTCACAGGGACGCAACTGCTCCATGTTGCGCAGCCCCAGGGTGCGGTTCACCAGCAGTGCGCTGTTGATGCCGTGGCGGCTGTTGATGATGAGCAGGCGGCTCTCGGTATTCTGGGGGGTCGCCTCGCCCCCCTGGAAGGCCGAGAAATCGACCACGGCATAGAGGGTGCCGCGGATGTTGGCCACGCCGCAGAACCAGTTCCGGGTCAGGGGCACGCTGGTCAGGTGCGGCAGCGGCACGATCTCGCCGGAATCGGCCAGGTCGAGCAGCCAGTGTTCGCGGCCGGCCTGCACCCCCAGCAGGGCGTTGGCGGTTTCGCCGCGCTGGGCGCTGGTCAGGCGCTTGACCAGGTTCTCCTGGAATTCCCGCAGGCTGATCTTGCGTGCCATGGCCGTGAGCTGCCTTCCTCAGCCGAGGGAGGCAATCTTGTCGATCAGTTGCCTGGCGTCGATGGGCTTGACCAGGTAATCGTTGGCGCCCTGACGCATGCCCCAGATGCGGTCGGTCTCCTGGCCCTTGGAGGTGCACATGATGACCGGGATATGCTTGGTGGCGTCCTCGCGGGTCAGCGTGCGCGTGGCCTGGTAGCCGTTCATGCCGGGCATGACGACGTCCATGAGGATCACGTCGGGCATCTCCGTCTTGGCCTTGGCCAGGGCTTCCTCGCCGCTCTCGGCCATGACCACGCTGTAGCCTGCCTTGGTGAGCATTTCGAACAGCGCCAGGCGCTCGGTGGGGGAGTCGTCGACTACGAGAACTTTCTTCACTGGCATTGCATCACCCTCTGGAAAATACGCTACGGCGTCCGCTGAGCCACATGCGCCGCAACCGCTTTGAGCAAACTGTCTTTGGTAAAAGGCTTGGTCAGATACTCGTCGGAGCCGACCATGCGACCCCGCGCCCGATCGAACAGCCCGTCCTTGGACGACAGCATGATCACCGGCGTGGCGCCGAAGCGGGTGTTCTTCTTGATCAGGGCGCAGGTTTGATAGCCGTCCAGGCGCGGCATCATGATGTCGCAGAAAATGATGTCGGGATGGTGGTCGGCGATTTTGGCAAGGGCGTCGAAACCGTCTTCCGCCAGCACCACCTGGCAGCCGGCCTGGACCAGAAAAATCTCGGCGCTGCGGCGGATGGTGTTGCTGTCGTCAATCACCATCACCTTGACACCGTTGAGACTCGCTCCTTCTGCCACTTGCGGACATCCTCCTCCTTGAACCGGTTCCGGCCAGACAGCGCCCGGACACACTTGCAAGCATCATTCTGCCTTTGATACCGGCAAGATAAATATACAGCAAATCAAGCGCAAGCGAAATTTTTTTTAGACTTTAGATCAAGTCGGAGGCGCGCCCGGCCGGGAGCGTGGGGCAATTTAGCACGGCGGTCTTGACCAGACTGCGCATTATTTCCCACCTCGGAAGGCCGGCTCAGATTTCCACCATTTCAAAGTCTTCCTTGCGCGCGCCGCATTCCGGGCAAGTCCAGTTGGGAGGGAGGTCGTCCCAGCGGGTTCCGGGCGGGACGCCTTCGGCGGGGATGCCGGCGGCCTCATCGTAGATGAAACCGCAGATCAGGCACATGTAAGTACGGTAGTCCGCGTTGGGGTTGGCAGCCATGGGGAGGTGCCTTTTTCGGTTAGAATGGCTGGCGATATTACCCAATCCCCCACCCTAAGCCAAACTCCATGCCGCCGGCTCCCCAGGACCTCGTGCCGCCCATCGTGCTCACTTTCGCCGCGTCGGATCCTTCCGGCGGCGCCGGCATCCAGGCGGACATCATGACGTTGTCAAGCATGGGCTGCCATCCCCTGTCGGTGGTGACGGCCGTCACGGTGCAGGATTCGGCGGGCGTCGAGGACGTGGTGCCGATGGAGGCGGACCTGGTGGCGGATCAGGCGCGGGTGCTCCTGGAGGACATGCCCGTGGCCGCGTTCAAGCTGGGCATGCTGGGCAGCGTCGAGAACATCGCCGCCATTGCCGAGATCGTGTCCGACTATCCCGACGTGCCCCTGGTGCTCGACCCGGTCCTTGCCTCCGGCCGCGGTGACGAGCTGGCGTCCGAGGACATGATCAGCGCCCTGCGCGAGCTGCTCCTGCCCCAGACCACCATACTTACCCCCAACAGCCTGGAGGCGCGCCGCCTGGCCCTGGACGAGAGCGACGAGGACGACGACCCGGACCTGGCCGAATGCGCGCGCCGGCTCATCGGCGCCGGCGCCGAGTTCGTGCTGATCACCGGTACCCACGAGCACACGCCCCAGGTCATCAACGTCCTCTACGGCGAGCGCGGCGTGGTGCGCTCCGACAGCTGGGAACGCCTGCCGGGCAGCTACCACGGCTCGGGCTGCACCCTGGCCTCCGCCATTGCCGCCAATCTTGCCAACGGCCTGGATATTGCCGATGCCGTGCGCGACGCCCAGGACTATACCTGGCAGGCCCTGGCCAACGGCTTCCGCCCAGGCATGGGCCAGTACATCCCGGATCGCTTCTTCTGGGCCCGGGAACCCGAGGATGACGGCAATTCTTGAGGGCCTCTATGCCCTCACCCCCGACGGTGCGGATACCGACGGCCTGCTCGCCAAGGTGGAGCGGGCCCTGGCCGGAGGCGTGCGTCTGGTCCAGTACCGCAACAAGGAGGCAGACGCGACCGCCAGGCGCAGCCAAGCGTGCGCGCTTCTCGCCCTGTGCCGCCGTTACGGCGCCCGCCTGATCATCAACGACGACTGGCGCCTGGCGCTGGAAATCGATGCCGACGGCGCCCATCTGGGGCGCGACGACGGCGACCCGGCTCAAGCGCGCGCCGCCCTGGGTGGCAAGCTGCTGGGCATTTCGTGCTATGCCGAGTTCGAGCGGGCCCAGTGGGCAGCAAGGCTGGGCGCCGATTACGTGGCCTTTGGCGCCGTATTCCCGTCCGCCACCAAGCCCCAGGCGGTGCGCGCGCCCCTGGAACTGCTGGGCCGCGCCAGGCGGGAGCTGGGGCTGCCGGTGGCGGCCATCGGCGGCATCACCCTGGAGAACGCGCCCCTGGTCCTGGCGGCGGGGGCAGCCATGCTGGCGGTGATCAGCGACCTGTTCGCCGCCCCGGACATCCGGGCGCGCGCGGAAGGCTACGGCCGGTTGTTCCGGCGCTGACGATCGCTCTCTCCGCGAATTCTGGGAAAATGCGGTTTTTCTCCCTGAGCCGCCCTACGGGCGGCGAATCTTTCCTGCGATCAGCCATGACCACGCGAAACGAATCCCTGTTCCAGAAAGCCCAGCGCTTCATCCCGGGCGGCGTCAACTCGCCCGTGCGCGCCTTCCGCTCGGTAGGCGGCACGCCCCGCTTCTTCGTCTCGGGCAGCGGCTCCCGGGTGACCGATGCCGACGGCAAGGAGTACATCGACTACGTGGGCTCCTGGGGGCCCCTGGTGCTGGGTCATGCCCATCCGGAGGTGGTGCAGGCGGTGCAGGCGGCGGCGGCGCGGGGCTTGAGCTTCGGCGCGCCCACGGAAGCCGAGGTGGAGATTGCCGAGCTGCTCACGCGCCTCTTGCCCAGCCTGGAGATGGTGCGCCTGGTCAGCTCCGGCACCGAGGCCACCATGAGCGCCATCCGCTTGGCGCGCGGCTTCACCGGGCGCGATGCCATCGTCAAGTTCGAGGGCTGCTACCACGGCCACGCCGACAGCCTGCTGGTGAAGGCGGGCTCCGGGGCGCTGACTTTCGGCAATCCCTCCTCGGGCGGCGTGCCGGCGGATTTCGCGCGCCATACCCTGGTGCTGGACTACAACGACGTGGAACAGCTGGAGGAGGCCTTCCGCCGGGCGGGCAGCCGCATTGCCGCCGTCATCGTCGAGCCGGTGGTGGGCAACATGAACCTGATCGCGCCGCGGCCCGGCTTCCTCCAGGCGCTGCGCCGCCTGTGCACGGAGTACGGCAGCGTGCTGATCTTCGACGAAGTGATGACCGGCTTCCGGGTGGGGCTGCAGGGCGCCCAGGGGCTGTACGGCATCACCCCGGACCTGACCACTCTGGGCAAGGTCATCGGCGGCGGCATGCCCGTGGGTGCTTTCGGCGGCCGGCGCGACATCATGAAGAAGATCGCTCCCCTGGGGCCGGTGTACCAGGCGGGCACCCTGTCGGGCAGCCCGGTGGCGGTGGCGGCGGGGCTCGCCACGCTGAAACTGGTGTGCCAGCCCGGGTTCTACGAACAGCTGGGTAGCCGCACGCGCCAGCTCACCGACGGCCTCGCCGCGGCCGCGCGCAAACACGGGGTGGCTTTCAGCGCCCAGGCGGTGGGCGGCATGTTCGGCCTGTATTTCCGCGCAACGCCGCCCGCCACTTATGCGGAAGTCATGGAGTGTGACAAGGACGCGTTCAACCGCTTCTTCCACGCCATGCTGGAGCAGGGCATCTACTTCGCCCCGTCCGCCTTCGAGGCGGGCTTCGTCTCGGCGGCCCATACGCCGGCCGATATCGAGGCGACCTGTGCCGCCGCCGAGCGGGTGTTTGCCGGCGGCAAGTAACAGGGCAGGGGCATGAAGCCCATCCCGGTGCTGCAGCTGGCGCGCGTCCATCGGCCCGTCCTGCAACGGCATTTCCTGGCCTTGCCGCCGGACGATCTGCGCCTGCGCTTCGGGCGGATACTGTCCGAGGCGGCGCTGCTGGCCTATTTGGATGCCATCGACTTCGGGCGCGACGCCGTGTTCGGGGTGGTGGACGAAGACCTGGAACTGCTGGGCGCGGCCCATCTGGGAGTGCTGGGGGAGGCGGCCGAGTTCGGCGTCAGCGTGCTGCCGGGCCATCGCGGACGCGGCATGGGCAGCGCTCTGTTCGAGCGCTCCGCCACTTATGCGCGCACTCATGGTATCACCCGGCTATTCATGCATTGCCTGGCGGAAAACGAATCGATCATGCGCATCGCCCGCCGCGCCGGCATGGACGTGGTGCTCCAAGCGGGTGAGGCGGAGGGCTGGCTGGAACTGCCGCCCGGCGATCCGGCCACGGTCGTCGGCCAGTGGATGAGCGATCGTCTGGCCTTGTTCGACTATGCGCTCAAGTCGCAGTGGGTCGCCACGCGCCGGGTGACCGAAGCGGTAGCCGATACGGCCAGGTTGAAGAAAAAGGCGGATTGATTGCCGGCCGCGAAGTCGGATTCCTTTACACCGGATCTGCCACCGCCTCCTGTGGCGTTAATAATGCATTGATTTCGCGTAATTTTAATATGCCGTCTTTGATGGCATGGCGCTTGCCTGAGGCGTGGCAAGGGAGCCGGCTCGGTTCCTGACGGCCATGAAAACAATCAGGAGTCCAAGAAGATGAACGCGCTCAAGGCATTCCTGCAAATGAAGAAGCATCAACTGCAACACGGAGCAGTGGCGGCGGTTTCCGCCGTGCTGCTGGCGGCTTCGGCTGCGGACGCCGCACCGCTGCCGCCGGGCTGGACTTGTTCAGGGAACTGCGGCACGCTCGGTCCCGACGGCGTGGTCACGGCCCCGCCGGGCGGCGGGGGCTATTCTTTTGTGTCGAGCGATGGCGGGATCGCGGGCAATCATCTCAATCTCGGGGACGACACCAATGGCTCGATTGCCCGCTCCCCCGTGTTTGCGGCTGGCGCCGGGGACACCCTGGAGTTCTTCTTCAACTACGTCACCTCGGACGGGGCGGGATTCGCCGATTACGCCTGGGCGCGGCTGCTGGACGCGGCTTTGAATCAGGTAGCCCTGCTGTTTACGGCGCGCACCACGCCCGGCGGCAACACAGTACCCGGCTTTGGCATGCCTGCCATCGACGCCACGATCAACCCTGCCACGGTTACCATCGTTCCCGGTGGGCCGGTGTGGTCGCCCCTGGGCGGTTCTTCCGGTGACTGCTTCAGCACGGGTTGTGGCTATACCGGCTGGGTCCAGGCGACCTACGACATCCTGGCGGCGGGCAACTATGTTCTGGAGTTCGGCGTGGCCAACTGGCTGGATACCGCCTTTGACTCCGGCCTGGCTTTTGCCGGCGCCAACATCGAGGGGGAGCCCATCGATGGCCAGGTCGCCGAACCCGCCACGCTGGCCCTGATGGGTCTGGCGTTGGTCGGCCTTGCGGCCATTCGGCGGCGCAGGCGAACGGAATAGGCAGTCCTTGGCGCCCAAGAAGCCCGGCAGGCAGACCTGTCGGGCTTTTTTACGCAGGCTACAGCAGGAACAACGTGGCCAGGCCGAGGAAGATGAAGAAGCCGCCGGAGTCCGTGACGGCGGTGATCATGACGCTGGAGCCCAGGGCCGGGTCGCGGCCCAGCTTGTACATGGTCATGGGCACGGCCACGCCTACCGTGGCGGCAAGCATGAGGTTGAGGGTCATGGCGCTGGTCATCACCAGGCCCAGGGGGATGCTGCGGTAGAGCCACCAGGTCACCAGCCCCAGCAGTCCGCCCCACAGCAGGCCGTTCACCGCGGCCACGCCGATTTCCTTGCGGAACAGCTTGCGCGCGCTCTCCGGCGCCACCTGGCCCAGGGCGATGGCACGCACGATCATGGTGATGGTCTGGTTGCCCGAGTTGCCGCCGATGCCGGCGACGATGGGCATCAGCGCCGCCAAGGCCACCAGCTTCTCGATTGAGCCTTCGAAGGCGCCGATCACCCGCGAGGCGATGAAGGCGGTGATCAGGTTGATGGCCAGCCAGGACCAGCGGTTTTTCACCGAATCCCACACCGAGGCAAAGATGTCCTCCTCCTCGCGCAAGCCGGCATGGGACAGCAGCTCGGATTCCGACTCCTGGCGGATGTAGTCCACTACCGCATTGACCGTCACCCGCCCCACCAGCTTGTTGTCGGCATCCACCACCGGCGCCGACACCAGGTCGTAGCGCTCGAAGGCCTGGGCCGCCGTCTCGGCCTTGTCGTCCGGGTGCAGGGCCAGGGTGTCGCCGACCATGATGTTGAACACCGTTTCGTCCGGATCGGTGACCAGTAGGCGGTTCAAGGGCAGCACGCCGCGCAGCGTGTCGTCCCGGTCCACCACGAACAGCTGGTCGGTGTGGTCGGGCAGCTCGTCGAAGCGGCGCAGATAGCGCAGCACCACTTCCAGGGTCACGTCCTCGCGCACCGTGACCATGTCGAAGTCCATGAGCGCACCGACCGAGTCCTCCGGGTAGGACATGGCGGCGCGCAACTGCTCGCGCTCCTCCACCGACAGCGACCGGAACACGTCGTCCATGACGTCCCGGGGCAGGTCGGGGGCCAGGTCGGCGATCTCGTCGGTGTCCAGCTGCTCGGTGGCGGCGACCAGCTCCTGGGCGTCCATCGCCTCGATGAGGGACTCGCGCACCGCATCGGACACTTCCAGCAGGATCTCGCCGTCGCGCTCGGCCTTGACCAGGTCCCACACGAACAGGCGCTCAGCCAGAGGCAGCGCTTCCAGGATATAGGCGATGTCGGCCGGATGGAGCGAATCGAGCTTCTTGCGCAGCTCGGCCACGTGTTGCTTATGGACCAGGTCCTCCACCAGCTCGTGGCGCGGCATCTCCTGGCGGTGCACCAGGTTCTCCACCAGCTTGTGGCGCGACAGAAGCTGCTGCACCTCCCGCAGGTGGTGCTGCACGTCTTCTTTGTGCTGGAGGTCCTCGGGGTCGGCCATGGCCCGATGGGTGCGCTAGTGGAGGGAAAGCGCGATTGTAAGTAATTTGCCCGGGCGAGGCGACGAATACTTACGGGACTTGCACCGCGCTCATGCGCGCCAGGATGATCTGGCTGCGCCGGGCGAGATAGGGCGAGTCGGGTATGCGTTCGAAGCGGCGCGGCGCCGGCAGCATTACCGCCAGGCGCGCTGCCTGATCGGGACCCAGCTGGGCGGCGGCGATGCCGTAGTAGCGCCGTGCCGCCGCCTCGGCGCCGAACACGCCGTTGCCCCATTCCACCACGTTGAGGTAGATCTCCAGGATGCGGCGCTTATCCAGCACCGCCTCCAGCATCAGCGTGATCACCGCCTCCTGCGCCTTGCGCCAGGGGGTCTTGGCAGCGGACAGGAACAGGTTCTTGGCCAGCTGCTGGGAGATGGTGGAACCGCCCGCCACCACCCGGCCCCTGCGCTGGTTCTTCTCCAGGGCCTTCTGGATGCCTTCCCAGTCAAAGCCTTCGTGCTCGGGGAACTTGGCGTCCTCGGCGGCGATGACGGCGCGCTTGAGGTGGATGGATATGCGCTCGTAGGGCACCCACTGGTGCCGCAGCTCGGCGGCAGGGTTCTTCTGCCGCAGCTCGTCCAGGCGCAGCGCCATGAAGCTGGTGCTGGCCGGATCGAAGAACTTCCACCACACGATCCACAGGAGGTACCAGGCCTGCAGGGCGACAAGCACCAGGACCAGTGCGGCCGCCAGGCGCACGGCCCAGTTCCACGCGCGCGTCATGGAGCGCGCAGCTGCGCCAGTACGGCGGCGGTGGGCGGCCGCACGCCGCGCCAGACCAGGAAGGACTCGGCCGCCTGCTCCACCAGCATGCCCAGACCATCGGCAGTGCGCGCCGCGCCCTGGGCGCGCGCCTGCGCCAGGAAGGGTGTCTCGCCCTTGCCGTACATCATGTCGTAGGCCAGGCTGCCGGGCCCATAGAGGCCCGGCGGGAGGGCGGGCGCTTCATGCGCCAGGCTGGCGGCGGTGGCGTTGACCACCAGGTCGAAGCGCCGCCCCGCCAGGGCGACGAAACCGCAGCCGTCCAGGGGCGTCGTTCCGGCGCGGGCGGTAAACTCCCGGGCCAGGTCTTCGGCCTTGGCGGCGGTGCGGTTGGCGATGGTGAGGGCTGCCGGCCGCGCTTCCAGCAGGGGCAGGAGCGCCCCGCGGGCGGCGCCCCCGGCGCCCAGCAGCAGGATGCGCTTGCCCGCCAGGGCGAAGCCCAGGTTGTGCTGCAGATCGATGACCAGGCCGGCGCCGTCGGTGTTGTCGCCGAAAATCTCGTCCCCCACGAAGGCCAGGACATTGACTGCCCCGGCGGCCTGGGCCCGCGCCGAGCGCCGCGTCGCCAGGGCGTAGGCCTCCTGCTTGAAGGGCAGCGTGACGTTGGCGCCGCGCCCGCCCCGGGCGATGAAGTCGCGCAACGTCGCGGCGAAGCCGTCCCGGGGGGCCAGCAACGCCTCGTAGCTCAGATCCTGGCCGGTGGCGCGGGCGAAGGCGGCATGGATCTGGGGCGACTTGGAGTGGCTGACGGGGTTGCCGATGACGGCGTAACGGTCGGTCATGGGGGGGCGGGTGCTTCAGTCGGACTTCAGGCGATCGGCGTTGGTGAAGGTCCAGGTGCGGGTGATCTCGATCAGCTCGAAATCCCGGCGGATGTCCGGCGGAAAGGGCGCGAAGGGCGCCGCCAGCTGGATGATGCGGCGCGCCGCGTCATCCAGGATCCGGTGGCCTGAGGAACGGTCCACCTGGATGTCCTGCACGCTGCCGTCGGCGCGGATGATCACTGACAGCAGCAGGCTGCCGTAGAGCTTGCCCTTGGCCGCCTGGGGATAGTTGAGATTGCCCACCCGCTCCACCTTTTGACGCCAGTCCTCCACGTACTGGGCGAAGCGGAACTCCTCGGTGCGCGCGCCAATGTTCTTCTTGCGCGGGCGCTTGTTGTACTCCTCGATGCTGCGCTCGATCTGGGCCTCCATGCGCGCGATGGCCAGGGCGGACTGGGCCAGGTCGGCGCCGGAGACTTGCGGCTGAGGCTCGGGCTGCTTTTCCGCTGCCTGGGGGGCAGCCTGGACCGAGCGCTTGCTCTGGGCCTGGGCCAGCAGCTTGCGCTGCTGTGCCTCCAGCTCGCGCACCCGGCGCTGGGTCTCTGCCAGCTCGGCTCCATGCCTCGCCTCCCGGGATGCGGGCAGGGGCGTCTTGGCGCGCCGGTTCTCGTCCGTGTTGCCGCCCCCGTCCAGGTTGGCCTGGGCCTTGGCCTGGGCGTCCGCCGGCTTGCGTGCGCTCTTGGCGTTGACCAGCACCACTTCCAGCTGATTGTCCTTCTGCTTCTTGCGTGGGCTCTCGGGAAGGCTGAAGTGGGTGGCAAGGGCCAGGCCATGCAAGGCGATCGAGATCGCCAGGGCCAACTTGAAGGTCGCGTTGGGCCCGCGCAGCCTCGCCAGACCGGCTGTGACGAGGTGCGCCCGCCAGAGGGGTCTCGCCGGACGCGCGGGAAAGAAGCTGCTGAGCATGAACGGCAATTCTAGAACCAATCTAGGAAAGCGTCATCAACTATTTGTTTCCGGTCAAGTTTTGTTCATCAAGCTGTGCGCCGGGAGCCGCCGGCAGGGGGGCCAGGTAGCGGCAGGCGGCTTCCAGTTCCAGCAAATCGATCTCCGACAGGCCCACCGCCACCCGTGTTCCCGGCTCGCAGGCCGGCAGAGAGGGGCAGCGCAGGAACAGGGGCACCGCTTCCAGCCGTATCAGGCTTTCCCGCACCACGCGGGCGGGATATTGGGGCGCCGCCTCCTGGAGCACCCAGCGCAGGCACCAGTAGCGCTCCATCTGGCGCTGGAACTCGTTGTAGGCGGCATAGGCCAGCTCGAAGTCGCGCAGGGCCGACAGCAGCATTTCCGAGCGGGCGCTGAAGGGGGGCGTGTCCTGGCGCAGCAGGGCGATGAGCTGCCATTGGTTGACCAGGTCCACGTAGCGCCGCAGGGGCGAGCTGGACCAGGCGTAGCATTCCACCCCCAGGCCTTCGTGGGACAGGGCGGCGGTGGTCATGCGCACCTTGCCTGCGGCCTGGGTGCGGTAGATGGCCGCCACGCGCCCCTCCGCCAGCAGCTTGCCCCAGGTGGAGTTGGCCAGGATCATCAGCTCCGCCACCAGCTTGTCCAGGGGCGAGCCGCGCTTGCGCTCGACGATGGTGACGCGCCCCTCGGGCACGCTCCAGTCCACGTAGTAGCTGTAGTCACTGAAGGCCTGGTTGGCCGACGGCTTGCCGCGGCCCGTCTCCAGCACGTTGGCGAAGTGCCACAGCAGGGTCAGCTCCTCCTTGAAGGGGAAGTCGGGGCCGCCGTGGGCCAGGGTGTCTTCGTTGAACACCGGCTCCACGTCGTGGTGGCGCAGGTTGGCGACCACCGGCACGTACTCGATTTCCGTCGCGGCTCCCTGGATGGAGAAATCGGGCGCCACGTCCACGTACAGCGACAGGGCCGGCGTATCGCGCCCGGCGCACAGGGTGAAGGCATCCACCACCTCGTCGGGCAGCATAGTGATCTTGCGGCCGGGCATGTACACGGTGGACAGCCGGTTGCGCGCGATCTGGTCCAGTTCCGAACCGGGGCCGAAGCCCAGTCCCGGCGCGGCGATGTGGATGCCGATGCGCCAGCCGCCGCCCGCCCGGGGCGTGACGGAGAAAGCGTCGTCGATCTCCGTGGTGGTGGCGTCGTCGATGCTGAAGGCCCGCACTTCCCCATAGGTCAGGTCGTCAGGCACGGTGGCCGGGGCGAACGCCGGAAAGCCCGTGCCGCGCGGGAAATGCTCATGGAGGAAGCGGTTGAAGTGGTAGTCGTGGGACGAGGGCACGGCGCCGCAGCGGGCCAGCAGATGCGGGGCCGACAGCCCGGTGGCGGCGCTGGCCGCCTCCAGGGCCTTGGTCTCGGGCTTGTTGCGGTCCGGTTTGTACAGCAGCTCCGCCACCAGGGGCGCCAGTTCCGCAGGCAGGCGGAAGCCCTTCAGCTCCTCGGCCATGCGCTCAATGGCCGCCGCCTGCTGGCGCTTCTTCTCCAGCCCGGCCAGGGCCGCCTGGAGGATCTCGGGGGGTGCCTTGCGGAAGCGGCCCCGGCCCTTGCGGTGGAAGTAGATGGGCGCGGCGTGCAGCCGCAGCAGGATGGCCGTGGCCTCCACCGGCGACGGCGCGCGGCCGAAATACTCCTGGGCCAGATCGTTGAAACCGAATTCCTCGTCGCCGCACACCTGCCACAGGAAGTCCGGATCGATGCCCTCGGCCTCGGCTTCCGCCGCGTCCAGCAGCTGGGCGCTGCCCGGTTCGGTGAAGCGCAGCAGCAGACTGGCTGTCTTCACCTTGGAACGCTTGCCGCTGGGCAGCTCCACCTGGAGCGAAGTGTTGTTGTCGGCGAGCACGACGCCGGCCTTGAAGGCGCCGTCCTCCTCAAACAGGACGTTCATGGAAGAAGGGGATGGAGGAACCCGGGGAAGAAGGGCGCATTATACCCAAGGGTCTACGCCGTGGCGCGGGCCAGCCACACCAGGCTGTCCAGGCGGTAGCCGTCGGCGGCGCGGTACGGCGCCAGTTCCCGGGCCACTTCCCGAGGCAGGCGTTCCTGCAGCTCCTGGGGCAGCCGTGCCAGGGCGCCGGCCGCTCCCCCGGCCAGGTCGAGGAAGGCCTGCCAGTAGGCGTCCGCGTCGGGGAAGGCGCTCTCCAGCCGGCACGGCTGCACCGCCACGCCGGCGAACCCGGCCTGCTCCAGCATTGCGCGCAGCTGCGCCGGGCGGCCAAAGCGGAATACCGAGGGCCGCTCCACTTTGGCGGGCGGCAGCACCCGGCGCAGGCAGGCCAGGGCGCAGGCCACCAGCGGCGCCTCCCCCTCCTCGCCCCATACCGACAGGGCCAGCACGCCCCCGGGCGCCAGCACGCGCCGGGCTTCGGCCAGGGCGGCCTCGGCATGGGGGAAGAACATCAGGCCCAGGCCGCACAGCACCCGGTCCAAGCTGGCGTCGGCAAAGGGCAGGCGTTCCGCGTCGGCGGCGGCGAAGGCGGGCGGACGGGCATCGGCGGCGCACAGGCGCCGGCCTTCCGCCAGCAAGGCCTCGGCGATGTCGCTCGCCACCACCAGGCCGCCGCCCAGGCGCTCGGCCGCCAGGCGCGCCAGCAGGCCGGGCCCGCTGGCCACGTCGAGCAGGCGCTGGCCCGGGGCGAGGTCGGCCCAGTCCACCAGCGCCCGGCTGAGCGCCTCCCGCGCCCGGGCGCCCTCGGCATAGCGGCCGGCGATGAGGTTGTAGCCGGCCCGCTCCAGCTGCTTGAAGCGGGCCGGATCAAAGCCGCTCATGGTCCGCCCCCTTCAGACCGGCGAAGGCCAGGATCGCGTCCAGATACTCGCCCCAATGGCGGAAGCTGTGGTCGCCGCCCTCGATCACCACCTGGCGCGCGCCCGCGTACCTGGCCACGGCCTGGCGGTAGTCGAGCAGCTCGTCGCCGGTCTCCACCAGCAGCAGGAAGTTCTCCGGCGCGGACAGGCGCGGCACTTCCAGGGCGCGCAGCTCGTCGATGTACTCGGGCTTGAACTCGAAGCTCTCGCCGGTGTAGAGGTTGGTGGTCGGGCCCACGTAGTCGCGCAGGGACAGGTGGGCGACCACCGCCGGATTGACTAGCACCGCCTTGAGGCCGTGGGCCTCGGCCAGCCAGGTGGCGTAATAGCCGCCCAGGGAGCTGCCGACCACGGTCACCGGCGTCCGGCTTGCCGCGATGCGCTCCTCGGCCAGGGCGACGGCGGCGCGCGGCGATGGCGGCAGCTGGGGGCAGTGGAACAGATGGCCGATGCCCCGCGCCTGCATGTGGGCGTGAAGCTGGCGCGCCTTGACCGAGGCGGGGGAGCTGCGAAAACCGTGCAGGTAGAGGATCATGGGGCGGTCCAGTCCACCAGCCCCAGCTGCCAGGTGGCGATGACGATGACGCCGAAGGCGATGCGATACCAGGCGAATGCCGTGAAGTCGTGGCTGCTGATGTAACGCAGCAGCCAGCGCACGCACAGGAAGGCCGACACGAAGGCCGCCACCAGGCCCGCCGCGAACATGCCGATGTCGTCGGCAGAAAGCAACGCGCGCTCCTTGTACAGCTGGTAGGCGCTGGCGATGAGCAGGGTGGGGATCGCCAGGAAGAAGGAGAACTCGGTGGCCGCGCGCCGCGACAGGCCGAACAGCAGGCCGCCGATGATGGTGGCGCCCGAGCGTGACGTGCCCGGGATGAGAGCGAAGGCCTGGGCGATGCCCAGCTTGACCGCGTCCAGCCAGGTGAGCTCATCGACGCTTTCCACGCGGATGCGGTGGTCGCGGCGTTCGGCCCACAGGATCACCAGGGCGCCGACGATGAAGGCTACGGCGACGGGCACCGGCTGGAACAAGTGGGCCTTGATGGTCTTGCCGAAGGCCAGGCCCAGCACCGCCAGGGGCACGAAGGCGATGGCCAGGTTGAGGACGAAGCGCTGCGCCTGGCGCTGGGACGGCAATCCCTGGAGCACTTCGGCGATCTTGCGCCGGTATTCCCAGATCACGGCGAGGATGGCGCCCGTCTGCACCACGATGTGGAACATCTTGCCCTTGTCGTCGTTGAAGTGCAGCAGGTCGCCCACCAGGATCAGGTGGCCGGTGCTGGAGATGGGCAGGAACTCGGTCAGGCCTTCGACCGCGCCCAGCACCAGGGCCTTGAGCAGCAATACGATATCCATGGGAGATGGGAAACGCGGCGTGCGCCGCAAAACGCGCAATTGTACCCGCAGCCGCGGGCGCGTCGACTGTCATCACGGAGCGACAGGGCCGTAGCCTGCCGAGCGGGTAGAATAGCGTCCTCCAGCAAGGACACGGCGGAGGTGGGGTGATACTGGTTACGGGCGGCGCGGGCTTCATCGGCGCCAATTTCGTCATCGACTGGCTGCGCGAGACCGGCGAGCCGGTGGTGAATCTGGACAGGCTCACCTACGCCGGCAATGCCGAAAGCCTGGCAGACCTGGCCGGGGACGGGCGCCACATCTTCGTGCGCGGCGACATCAACGACCGCGCTCTGGTGGAGCAGCTGCTGCACCGGCACCGGCCGCGCGCCATCCTCAACTTCGCCGCCGAAAGCCACGTGGACCGCTCCATCCACGGCCCCGAGGATTTCATCCGCACCAATATCAACGGCACGTTTTCCCTGCTGGAGGCGGCGCGCGCCTACTGGTCGGCGCTGGGAGGCGAGGAGCGCCAGGGCTTCCGCTTCCTGCACGTATCCACCGACGAAGTGTACGGCTCCCTGGGCCCCGACGATCCCCCCTTCGCCGAGACCCACCCCTACCGGCCCAACAGCCCCTATTCGGCCTCCAAGGCGGCCTCCGACCACCTGGTGCGCGCCTATCACCACACTTACGGCCTGCCGACGCTCACCACCAATTGCTCCAACAACTACGGTCCGCGCCAGTTCCCGGAGAAGCTCATTCCCCTGGTGATCCTCAATGGCATCGCCGGCAAGCCCCTGCCCGTCTACGGCGACGGCCTGAACGTGCGCGACTGGCTCTACGTGGCCGACCACTGTGCCGCCCTGCGCGCCGTGCTGGCGGGCGGGCGTCCGGGGGAGGTCTACAACATCGGCGGGGGTGCCGAGCGCACCAACATCGACGTGGTGCGCAGCGTGTGCGCCCTGCTCGACGAACTGCATCCCGGCTCGCCGGTGGCGCCCCATGACAATTTGATCACCTTCGTCAAAGACCGGCCCGGCCACGACCGGCGCTACGCCATCGACGCGCGCAAGATCGAGCGCGAGCTGGGCTGGCGGCCGCGCGAGACCTTCGAAAGCGGCCTGCGCCGGACGGTGCGGTGGTATCTCGACAACTCCCAATGGGTGGCGCACGTGCAAAGCGGCGCCTACCGCCAATGGCTCGATCAACATTACGGACAACAGGCATGAAAGGCATCATCCTCGCCGGCGGCTCCGGCACCCGGCTCTATCCCGTCACCCTGGCGGTATCCAAGCAACTGCTGCCCGTCTATGACAAACCGATGATCTACTACCCCCTGTCCACCCTCATGCTGGCGGGGATCCGGGACATCATGGTCATCTCCACGCCCCAGGACACGCCGCGCTTCGAGCAGCTGCTGGGCGACGGGCGGCAGTGGGGCCTGTCCTTTTCCTACGCCGTGCAGCCCGCCCCCGAGGGCCTGGCCCAGGCCTTCGTCATTGCCCGGGACTTCATTGGCGATGACGGCGTGGCCCTGATCCTGGGCGACAACATCTTCTACGGCCACGACTTCGCCAAGGACCTGCAGGCGGCCGCGCGCCGCAGGCGCGGCGCCACGGTGTTCGCCTACCCGGTGCACGACCCGGAGCGCTACGGCGTGGTGGAGTTCGACGCCAGCGGGCGCGCCGTCTCCATCGAGGAGAAGCCGGCCCGGCCGCGCTCGCGCTACGCCGTCACCGGCCTGTATTTCTACGACCGGCGCGTGGTGGACATCGCCCAATCCCTCAAGCCCTCGGCGCGCGGCGAGCTGGAGATCACCGACGTGAACCGCCGCTACCTGGACTGGGGCGAGCTGGACGTGAAGGTGATGGGCCGCGGCCATGCCTGGCTGGACACGGGCACCCATGAATCCCTGATCGACGCCGCCCTGTTCATCCAGACCCTGGAGAAGCGCCAGGGACTCAAGATCGCTGCGCCCGAGGAGATCGCCTACCGCATGGGCTACATCGGCGCTGACGAGCTGCGCCGCCTGGCCGAGCCCCTGGCCAAGAACGGCTACGGCGCCTACCTGCTGGCGGTGCTGGACGAGCCGGTGATGTGATGCGCGTCGTCGCCACCACCCTGCCCGAGGTACTGATCCTGGAGCCCCAGGTGTTCGCCGACAGCCGCGGCTTCTTCCTGGAGAGCTACAACAAGCGCGTGCTGGCCCAGGCGGCGGGCATAGAGGCCGAATTCGTGCAGGACAACCACTCGCGCTCGGTGCGCGGCGTGCTGCGCGGCCTGCACTATCAGCTGCGCCAGCCCCAGGGCAAGCTGGTGCGAGTGGTCCATGGCGCCGTGTTCGACGTGGCGGTGGATCTGCGCCGCAGCTCGCCTGCTTTCGGGCGCGCGGCGTGGGTGGAGCTCTCCGCCGAGAATCGGCGCATGCTGTGGATCCCGCCCGGCTTCGCCCACGGCTTCCTGGTGCTGTCCGACTACGCCGACTTCCTGTACAAGACCACCGACTACTATGCGCCGGAACACGAACGCTGCCTCGCCTGGAATGACCCGGACCTGGACATTCCCTGGCCCACCGACGGCGAGCCCCTGCTGTCGGCCAGGGATGCCTGCGGCGTGCGGCTGAAGGACGCGGAGGTGTATCCATGAGCGGACTATCCCCCACCATCCTGGTCATCGGGCGCAACGGCCAGCTGGGCTGGGAGCTGCGCCGGGCGCTGCTGCCTCTGGGGCGCATCGTCGCGCCGCCGCGCGCCCAGCTCGACCTGGCGGCGCCCGAGAGCCTGCGCGCCCTGCTGCGCGAACTGAAGCCCGACGTGGTGGTCAATCCGGCAGCCTACACCGCCGTGGACCAGGCCGAGCGGGAGCCGGAGCGGGCCTTCGCGGTGAACGCCGAGGCGCCGCGGGTGCTGGCCCAGGAGACGGCGGCGAGCGGCGCGCTGCTGATCCATTATTCGACTGACTACGTGTTCGACGGCGCCAAGCCGGCGCCCTACGACGAAGACGACGCGCCGGCGCCGCTCAATGTCTATGGACGCAGCAAGCTGGCGGGCGAGGAGGCGATACGGGAGGCGGCGGGGGACCACCTGATCTTCCGCACCAGCTGGGTGTATGCGATGCGCGGCCGCAACTTTCTGCGCACCGTGCTGGGCCTGGCGCGGGAGAAGGACGAGCTGCGCATCGTCGCCGACCAGGTGGGCGCCCCCACCTGGGCGCGCCTGGTGGCGGAGGCGACGGCGCTGGCCTTGCACCGGGCGCTGGAAGAGCGTGCTCGCGGCGAGTTCGAGAGCGGCCTGTTCCACCTCACGGCCCAGGGGGAGACGAGCTGGCATGGCTTTGCCCAGGCGCTGCTGGAGGAGCTGCGGCGCCTGGCGCCGGGGGGCGGCATCCGCTGCGCCAGCGTCGTGCCCATCAAGACGACGGAATATCCTCTGCCGGCGCCGCGCCCGCTCAACTCGCGCCTGGACACCAGCCGGGTGAGCGCGCGCTTCGGGCTGGCGCTGCCCCATTGGCATGAGTGCCTGAAACTTTGCCTGGAGGAATGCTATGGCCCAGAGCGATAACCCTGACTCCGCCGAGACCGCCATCGTTCCGGTGATCCTGTCGGGCGGCTCCGGCACCCGGTTGTGGCCCCTGTCGCGCGAGCAGTATCCCAAGCAGCTGCTGCCCCTTACCGGAGCCGACTCCCTGCTCCAGGCCACGGCCCTGCGCCTGGACGGCTTCCAGGGCGCCGCCGTGAGCGCCCCCCTGGTGGTGTGCAACGAGGAGTACCGGTTCATCACCGCCGAGCAACTGCGCCAGGCGGGCAAGCCGGCGCGCGCCATCGTGCTCGAGCCGGTCGGGCGCAACACGGCGCCGGCCCTGACCCTGGCGGCCCTGGCGGCGGCGCGCGACGGCGCCGATCCCATCCTGCTGGTGATGCCGGCGGATCATGTGGTGACCGACTGCGCCGCCTTCCAGAGCGCCATCGCCGCCGGCGCCGAGCACGCCGCCTGGGGCGCCGTGGCCACTTTCGGCATCGTGCCCGACCGGCCTGAGACGGGCTACGGCTACATCAAGGCGGGCAAGCCGGTGGCGGGCGGCGCGGTGCGCCACATCGAGGCCTTCGTCGAGAAGCCCGATCTCGCCACCGCCCAGAGCTACCTGGCGAGCGGCGAATACTCCTGGAACAGCGGTATCTTCATGCTGCGCGCCTCCGTGTGGCTGAAGGCCATCCGCCACTTCCGCCCGGACATCGCCGGTGCCTGCGAGACGGCCTTCGCCGGCGGCGCCAGCGATGCGGATTTCTTCCGCGTGGACAGGCAGGCCTTTGTCGCCTGCCCGTCCGACTCCATCGACTACGCGGTGATGGAGAAGCTGCCGGCCGAGCATGGCAGCGGCATCGCCGCCGTGGTGGTGCCCATGGTGGCCGGCTGGTCCGACGTGGGCGCCTGGGACGCCTTGTGGCAGGTGGCGCCCAAGGACGAGGCGGGCAATGTGGCCCGGGGCGACGTCATCCTGCATGACACGCGCAACACCCTGGTGCTGGCCGACGGCCGCCTGGTGGCCTGCGTGGGCGTGGACGACGTGGTGGTGGTGGAGACCCCCGATGCGGTCATGGTGGCCCACAAGGACCGCACCCAGGACGTGAAGCAGGTGGTGGCGCGGCTCAAGGCGGCCGGCCGGCCCGAGGCCAACCTGCACCGCAAGGTCTATCGCCCCTGGGGCTGCTACGACTCCATCGACGGCGGCGAGCGCTTCCAGGTCAAGCGCATCATCGTCAAGCCCGGCGCCTCCCTGTCCCTGCAGATGCACCATCACCGGGCCGAGCACTGGGTCGTGGTGCGCGGCACGGCGCGCGTCACCCGGGGCGAGGAAGTGTTCCTGCTCAGCGAGAACCAGTCCACCTACATCCCCCTGGGGGTCAGGCATCGCCTGGAGAATCCCGGGCTGGTGCCCCTGGAGATCATCGAGGTGCAGTCGGGCACCTACCTGGGCGAGGACGACATCGTGCGCTTCCAGGATACCTACGGCCGCGGCTGATGACACAGCCTCATCTCGTGGTAGACATTTCCGCCCACGGCCTGGGGCATCTCGCCCAGGTGGCGCCGGTGCTGGAGCTGCTGGCGCAGCGCCTGCCGCGCCTGCGCCTGACCGTGCGCAGTGCGCTCCCCCGCGAACAGCTGGCGCGGCGCCTGGCCATGCCTTTCACCCACGTGGCGGTAAGCCACGACGTGGGCGCGGTGATGGCCCATGCCCTCACGGTGGAGCGCGCGGCCACCCGCGCTGCGCTGCTGCGTCTGCACGAGCGCTGGGAGGAGCGGGTGGAGGAGGAGGCCCGAGCCCTGGCGCGGCTCGCCCCCAGCCTGGTGCTCGCCAACGTGCCCTATCTCAGCCTGGCCGCCGCCCGGCGCGCCGGCATTCCCGCCCTGGCCCTGTGCTCCCTCAACTGGGCCGACATCTATGACGCCCTGTTCCCGGGCGACGCCGAGCTGCGCGCCCCCCTCGACGCCATGCGCCAGGCCTACGGCAGCGCCGATGCCTTCCTGCGCCCCTGCCCGTCGATGCCGATGGCATGGCTGGGCAACGCCCTGGACATCGGCCCCATCGCCGCGCGCGGGCGCGCGCGCCGCGGCGAGCTGTGCCGCCTGCTGGGAGTGGCGCCCGACACCCGGCTGGCCCTGGTGAGCCTGGGCGGCGTGGCCCATCCGCCCCTGGCCGGACGCGGCGAGGCGCCGGGCCACTGGCATTTCATCGAAGCGAAAGGGCGCGGCGCGGCGGTGACCGATCTGGAGCGCCTGGCCCTGCCCTTCCACGACGTGCTGGCCTCGGTCGACGCCCTGATCACCAAGCCGGGCTACGGCCTGTTCGTCGAGGCGGCCGCCGCCGCCAAGCCGGTGCTGTATCTGCCCCGGGGCGACTGGGCCGAGGAGCCGGTGCTGGTGGACTGGCTGCGCCAAGTGGGCTGCGCCGAGCCGCTCGTCGCCGCCGAGCTGGAGGGCTCGCTGCTTGCCGCGCGCCTGGACGCGCTGCTGGTGCGCCCCGCCAAGCCGCCCGTGGCGGCGACCGGCGCCGCGCAGGCGGCGCAGCTCCTGGCTCCCTATCTCGGCGCCGCGCAGCATCCCCTTGCCACCCATTGCCAGCCATCATGACCATCCTCGTCACCGGCGGCGCCGGCTACATCGGCTCCCATACGTGCGTCGAACTGCTCACGGCGGGACGCGACATCCTCGTGCTGGATAATTTCTGCAACAGCTCGCCCCGGGTGCTGGAGCGCATCGAGCGCATCACCGGCAAGCGCCCCGCCCTGGCGCAGGCGGATGTGCGCGACCGCGCTGCCCTCGACGACCTGTTCCGGCGCCATGCCATCAGTGCCGTGATCCATTTCGCCGGCCTGAAGGCCGTGGGCGAGTCCGTGGCCCGGCCCATGGGCTATTACGAGAACAACGTGGCCGGCTCCCTCACCCTGTTCCAGGCCATGGCGGCGGCGGGCGTCAAGACGCTGGTGTTCAGCTCCTCGGCCACGGTCTACGGGGACCCGGCGCGCGTGCCCATCCGGGAGGACGCGCCCCTGGCGCCCACCAACCCCTATGGCCGCAGCAAGCTGATGATCGAAGACATGCTGCGCGACATCGGCCGGGCCGATTCCTCCTGGCGCGTGGCGCTGCTGCGCTACTTCAACCCGGTGGGGGCGCACGCCAGCGGCCTCATGGGCGAAGATCCCGCCGGCATACCCAACAACCTCATGCCCTTCATCGCCCAGGTGGCGGTGGGCCGCCTGCCCGAGCTGTCGGTGTTCGGCGCCGACTACCCCACGCCCGACGGCACCGGCGTGCGCGACTATATCCACGTGGTGGATCTGGCGCGCGGCCACCTGGCCGCCCTGGATGCCCTGGAGCGGCAAAGCGGCGTGTTCGCCGTCAATCTCGGCACGGGACGGGGCTACAGCGTGCTGGAAATGATCCGCGCCTTCGAGCGCGCCAGCGGCAGGAAGGTACCCTACCGCATCGCGCCCCGGCGCCCGGGGGACGTGGCCGCCTGCTATGCCGACCCCGCCCTGGCGGCGCAGCTCCTGGGCTGGCGTGCCGAGCGGGGCGTGGACGACATGTGCGCCGATACCTGGCGCTGGCAGAGCGGCAATCCGCAGGGCTACGCGGAATAGAGTTCAGCGAGGCGCCGGGCGAAGCGCGTGCCCAGGGCCTCGTCCTCGTGCATGAAATAGACGTAGGCGCGGGTCACGGGCTGGCGCGTGATGCGCTCGACCCAGGCGCGCAGTTCGTCGTCATGGTAATGGGTGCGGCGCAAGCGGATGTAGGCGGTGTCCGAAGTGGACACCAAAGGGGTGTCGCCCTCGTCGGTATCGGTGACGCATAACAGGGCACCGTGGGCGCGCAAGGCCTCGTACACCTCGTCGTCCTGCCACGATGCGTGGCGGAACTCGAAGGCAACGCGCCTGTCGCACGGCAGCATGGCCAGGAAATCCCGCAGCCGATGAACGTCCTTCCTCAGGTACGGCGGCAACTGGAACAGCACCACCCCGAGCTTGCCGCCCAGCGTGGCCGCGCGCCGCAGGAATTCGCCGGCGTCGGATTCGGCTTCGCGCAGACGCTTCTCGTGGGTGATGCGGCGCGGCGCCTTGAGGCTGAAGGCGAAGTGCTCCGGCACCTGCTGCGACCACTGGGCCAGCATGGATTCGGCCGGCATGCGGTAAAAGGTGTTGTTGATTTCCACCGTCGGAAAATGCTCGGCGTAGTAGCGCAGCATGGCGTTGGCCGGCAGCTTCTCCGGATAGAAACGGCCCAGCCACTCCTTGTAGGCGTAGCCGCTGGTGCCGGTGAGCATTTCCATCGTCCCTGCTCCTATCGGGCTTGCATGCATGACTGACGATCGCAGCCGGCGCCGCGCGGTGGTGCTCGGCGAGTATGCGGCCAAGCGGGCATTCGCAGCCACGCCCGAACCCGCCCCGGCGCTGCCGCCGGCGCGCAGCGGGCCGCTGCTGTTCGTCATCCAGCAGCACTCGGCACGCCGGCTCCACTACGACCTGCGCCTGGAGTGCGACGGCGTCCTGAAGTCCTGGGCGGTGCCCAAGGGGCCTTCTCTTGATCCTAGCGAAAAGCGGCTTGCTGTCCAGACCGAAGATCACCCCTTTGACTACGCCTCCTTCGAGGGTGTCATCCCCCCCGGGCAGTACGGCGCGGGGGAGGTGATCGTGTGGGACTGCGGCGTCTATTCGCCGGACGAAGGCCGCGCCTACTGGTTCCATGACCGCGATGAGGCGCAGCGGCGGGTGAGGGAGGGCATTGCCGCCGGCAAGCTGAGCCTGCTGCTGTGCGGCGAGAAGGTGAAGGGGTCTTTCGCGCTGGTGCGCAGCTCCGACAGGAGGAACTGGTTCCTGATCAAGCACAAGGACCCGTTCGCGGCCTCCGGCGAGATCACCGGCCAGGACCGCTCGGTGCTCTCCGGCATGACGGCCGCCGACGTGAAGATTCGGCCGGCCCACCCCATGGCCGCATCGCGGCTGGTGCCCGTCGGCGCGCCCGAAGCGATGCCCAAGAACCTCTCTCCCATGCTGGGCGAACTGGGCGAGGCCCCGTTCTACCATGCCGACTGGATGTGGGAGCCCAAGCTGGACGGCTATCGCGTGCTCGCCTTTGTCGCGGCCGACGGCGTGCGCCTGCGTTCCCGGCGCGGCCTGGACCTGAGCGCCGCCTTCCCGCGCCTGTGCGCCGAACTGGGCAGGCAGGCGGCGAGCATGATCCTGGACGGGGAGATTGTGGCCTTCGATGCGGTTGGCAAGCCCTCCTTCAATGCCCTGCAGAACCGGGTGCAGCTGAAGACGCCGCGGGAGATCGCGGCCGCCGAGCAACAGGTGCCGGTGGTGTTCTACTGCTTCGACCTGCTGCACTATGCCGGCCTCAACCTGCGCCACGCGCCCTACAGCGATCGACGGCGCTACCTGGCCCAGTGCCTGCTGCCGTCTCCTGTCGTGCAACTGGTGCATGCCGCCGACGACGGCGAGGCGCTGTACCGGGCGGCGCTCGCCACCGGCTTCGAGGGCGTGATGGGCAAGCGCAAGGACAGCAAATACCTGGCGGGCCGGCGCTCCGCCGCCTGGCTCAAGATCAAGGCCACCCACAGCGGCGAGCTGGTGGTGGGCGGCTACACCCGCGGCAAGGGTGCGCGCCAGCCGCTGGGCGCCCTGCTGGTGGGATACTGGGCCCAGGGCCGGCTGCGCTACGCCTCCCATGTGGGATCGGGCTTCGACGGCGATGCCTTGGCGCAGCTGACGGCGCGCCTGGAGCCGCTGCGCAGCGACACCTGCCCGTTCGCCGAAACGCCGGAGCTGCACAGCCCGACCACCTGGGTGCGGCCGGAAGTCGTGGTCGAAGTGAAATTCCAGGATTGGACCGAAGACGGTTCGCTGCGCGCGCCCATCTTCCTGCGCCTGCGCGACGACGTGGACCCGAAGACGGTGCAGCGCCCGCGCTCCGGCCGGGTGCCGCACCCGGACGCAGGCAGCGAGATCGAGGACATCCTGCGCCAGCTGGAGAACAAGAAGGCGGCGTTTACCCTCGCCGTCGGCGCGCAGCGCATCCGCCTCACTCATCTCGATCGCGTGTACTGGCCGGCCGACCCGGCGCTCGGGCAGCCGGCCCTCACCAAGCGCGATGTGCTGCGCTATTTCGCCCAGGTGTCGCCCTTCATGCTGCCCCACCTGGCGGATCGCCCGCTTACCATGGTGCGCATGCCCGAGGGCATACAGGGCCCGCGCTTCTTCCAGAAGCATTGGGAGCAGGAGCGGCCCGGGTTCGTCGAAACCATCACCGTCTTCTCCGAGAGCAAGGACGAGAGCCACGACTACGTGCTGTGCAACAACCTGCCCACCCTGCTGTGGCTCGCCCAGTCGGGGACGCTGGAGTTCCACGTATGGCATTCCCGCGCCCGGCCGGGGCCCGATGCGCCGGGCAGGGGCACCGACTACGCCAGCTCGGCTGCCGCGCTGGAAGGCTCGGTGCTCAACTGTCCCGATTACGTGGTGTTTGACCTCGACCCCTACATCTACTCCGGCAAGGAGCCCCCGGGGGCGGAACCGGAGCTGAACACGGCGGCCTTCGAGAAGGCCAAGGAGGTGGCGTTCCGGCTGCGCGAGTTGCTCCAGGGCATGTCGCTGGACGCCATCGTCAAGACCTCGGGCAAGACCGGGCTGCACGTATTCGTGCCCATCCAGCGCACCATTGATTTCGACGCTGCGCGCCGGGTTTCGATGCTGGTGGGGCGGCACCTGGAGCGCCTCCATTCCAAGGACATTACCCAGGAATGGAGCGTGCCCAAGCGCAGCGGCAAGATCTTCATGGACTACAATATGAATATTCGCGGCAAGACGCTCAGCGTCGCCTACTCGCCGCGGGGCGCGCCCGGCGCGGCGGTGTCGATGCCGCTCACCTGGGACGAGCTGGCAGCGGCGCACCCGCTCGATTTCAGGATCACCAACGTAGTGCAGCGCCTGGCGCAGACGGGCGACCCCTGGCGGGACGCCCTGACGCGCAAGCAAAGCCTCGAGCGCGCGCTGCAGGCAAGGGCTTGACGAATTCCGGAGGCAGGCATGGCGGCACGTTCAATCGCATCCTTTACCCTCTCGTTTGGACTCGTGGCCATCCCGGTGAAGCTCTACTCCGCCACCGAGGCGAGCCGCGCCATCTCCTTCCACCTGCTGCACAAGGGCTGCGGCTCGCGCCTCAAGCAGCAGTACGTGTGCGAGAAGGAGGAAGTGGTGGTGCCGCGCGAGAACATGGTGAAGGGCTATGAATTCGCCAAGGACCAGTACGTGATCTTCACCCCCGAGGAGCTCAAGGCGCTGGAGGAGGCGGGCACGGGCAGCGCCGAGATCACCGAGTTCGTGCCCATCGAAGCGATCGACCCGGTGTTCTTCGACAAGGCCTACTACCTGGCACCGGACAAGGGCGGCGCCAAGCCCTATGCGCTGCTCGCCAGGGCGCTGCGCGAGTCGGGGCGCTGCGCCCTGGGACGCTGGGCGGCGCGCGGCAAGCAGTACATCGTCATGATCCGGCCGGTCGAGGACGGACTGGTCATGCAGCAGCTGCTCTATGCCGCAGAGGTGCGCTCCATCAAGGACATCGACATTCCCAAGACCGAGGTGAAGGAGGCGGAGCTGAAACTCGCGCAACAGCTCATCGAGCAGCAGGCCTCCGATACCTTTGATCCCTCCGGTTACACCGACGAAGTGCGTGCGCGCATCGAGGCAGCGGTGCAGAAGAAGATCGAGGGCCAGGAGATCACCCTGGCCGAGGTGCCCGAGGGCGGCGCCGAGGTGATCGATCTCATGGAAGCGCTGCGCGCCAGCCTGCACAAGGCGCCCGCCGCGGCGCCCAAGCCGGCGCAGGCGCGCAAGCCGCCGAAGCGGGCGGCGCAGGCGACCGAACCGGGCACGCGCAAGGCGGGCAAGAAATAGAGCACAGCAACGCAGAGGGAGGTCCGCCCGCCATGCATCAATACGGCGTGCGCGACGTGGAGAAGCTTCTGGGCCTGGGGCGCAGCACCCTGCGGGCGCTGATCGACGCCGGCTTCGTCACGCCGGCGCGCGGTCCGCGCAACGCGTGGCGGTTCTCGTTCCAGGATCTGATCGTGCTGCGCACCGCCCAGGCGCTGGCCGCCGCCAAGGTGCCGCGCCAGCGCATCACCCGCTCCATGAAGGAGCTGCGCCGCCGGCTCCCCGACGCCATGCCCCTGTCCGGCCTGAGCATCTGCGCCGTGGGCGACCGCGTCGTGGTCCGGGAAGGGGGCCGGCGCTGGCACGCCGACTCCGGCCAGTACCTGCTCGCCTTCGAGGGGGATCCGGCCCAGGGCTCCTTGAGCGTGATCGAGCGCCGGGAGGCGGCGCCGCCGGCCAGTGCAAAGGACTGGTTCGCCCGGGGAGTCGCCCTCGAGAGCGAGGACGCCGAGGCCGCGCGGCAGGCCTACGAGCGGGCCGTGGCCGAGGATCCGGGGCTGCTCGACGCCCACATCAACCTGGGATCGCTGCTGCACGAAGCCGGCCGTCTCGACCAGGCCGAGCGCGTCTATCGCGACGCGATCCGGGCGTGCGGCAGCGACCCGGCGCTGATGTACAACCTGGGCGTGTTGCTCGACGACATGGGCCGCAAGACCGAGGCGGCGGAAGCCTACCGTACCGCCCTGCGCGGCAACCCGGAACTGGCCGACTGCCACTACAACCTGGCCCTGGTGTACCAGGAATTGGGCAGACCCAAGGACGCCATCCGCCACATGGCCCAGTATCGCCGGCTCTCGGCCAAGCCGTGAGCGGCCAGGCTGTGCCGGCGCCGCAAAAGACGACGGGCCTTCCGCAGAAGGCCCGTCGAATCAGGGTATGTCCTGGTAGGTCGTACTGGATTCGAACCAGTGACCAACGGATTAAAAGTCCGCTGCTCTACCAGCTGAGCTAACGACCCGCAAAGAGCCGCGCATTATAGGGGCGCCGGGGGAATGTGTCAATCTTCGGCGGCTTGTTCATGCCTCGCGCATCAGGCGCCAGTACTGGAATTTCATGGTGGCGGCGGCGCCGGCGACGATGGACACGAAGGTGATGAGCGAGCCCAGCGCCAGGGTGGACACCCCCGTCACGCCCTGGCCGATGGTGCAGCCCATGGACAGCACGCCGCCTATGCCCATGAGGGCGCCGCCGACGGCGTGGTTGGCGAAGTCGCCGCCGTTGACGAACCATTCGATGCGGAAGCTGCGCGTCACCAAGGCGTGCAGGAAGGCGCCGAACATCACGCCCGCAAGGGCGGCGACGCCGAAGTTGATCAGGTTGAAGTTGCCCGGCTGGGTCAGGTAGCGCACGGTGTCGCCCATGGGGCTGATGAAGGTGTAGGACTGCACCTCGACGCGGCTGGGGATTTCCAGGGCCATCTCGGTGAATTCCTTCCACTCGCGCCCCATGGGGCCGCCCGTGACGTACCAGCCGGCGACCACGGCGCCGCCCACCACCAGGCCGCCCAGAATGCCGTCGAAGTTGCCGCGGAACTCGCGGCCGGAGAACACGAAGGCCAGCAACCCGAGGGAGACGATGGCCGCCAGGGCGAGCTGCAGGCCGCGGGTGGATTGCAGGCCCGCCAGGCCGCCGATGATGTCGCCCAGGGCCTGGCTTTGCACGCCAAGGGTCGCCAGGTTGATGGTGGTGGCGTTGACCCAGGGATGGAACACCTGGCCGTAGAAGTCGGTCCAGATCATGGCGTAGGCGCCCAGGGAGGCGATCACCAGGACCACCACCGACTTCACGTTGCCGCCGCCGATGCGCAGGATGGTCTTGTTGCCGCAGCCGCTGCCCAGGGTCATGCCGACGCCGAACATCAGCCCGCCCACCACGTAGCGCAGCCAGGCGAAATTGGGCGTGCGATAGGGCGGGAAGGTGTTGGTGCCGATGTTCACCACGCCGGCTCCTTCCAGCAGAGCGACGCCGCCCACGGCCACGGCGATGGCCAGCAGCCAGGCGCGCATGCGCCCCGTGTCGCCCATGTTCACCCAGTCGGAAACGGCACCCATGGTGCAGAAATGGGTCTTCTGGGCGACGGCACCCATGATCGCTGCGACGGCGAACACGGTGAGCAGGACCTGGTGGTGAATGGTGAATTCCATATGTCTTTGGGGCCTCGCTCCGGCTGGGGACTCCGGCGATTGTAAGAAGAAACCGCCGCAGGGGTGAATCGAGAATATTTGCGCCCTTATAACGGCGCTGAATCGGGCTGGTAGGGGGTGGGATCGGGCACGCCGGCGGCGGCGAAGCCGGAGCGGCGCAGGCGGCAGGAATCGCACCGGCCGCAGGCGCGGCCCTGGTCATCGGCCTGGTAGCAGGAAACGGTCAGGCTGTAATCCACACCCAGGGCGGTGCCGCGGCGGATGATGTCGGCCTTAGTGAGAGCGATCAGGGGCGCGTGGATTCTCAGCGGCCGGCCTTCCACCGCCGCCTTGGTGGCGAGGTTGGCCATGGCCTCGAAGGCCTGGATGTATTCGGGGCGGCAGTCCGGGTAGCCGGAGTAGTCCACCGCATTCACCCCCACGTAGATGTGGCATGCCTCCAGCACCTCCGCCCAGGCGAGCGCCAGGGACAGCATCACGGTGTTGCGCGCCGGCACGTAGGTGATGGGGATGCCCGGCTGCACGCCCTCGGTGGGCACCGCCAGGCGGGTGTCCGTGAGGGCGGAGCCGCCGAACTGGGCCAGGTCGATGGCCACCACCCGATGCTCGCGCGCCCCCAGGCTGGCCGCCACCCGCGCCGCCGCATCCAGCTCGGCGCCGTGGCGCTGGCCGTAGGCCACGGACAGGGCATAGCAGACGTGATCCTCGGCCCGGGCGATGGCCAGGGTGGTGGCGGAGTCGAGCCCGCCGGAGAGCAGTACGACGGCGCGTGATTCAGTCATGGACGGTCCTGTTGGCGCTTGACCGGCATCAAGGCCCGCGGCGCGCCAGGTGAATAGATTTTCCCGGTTGCCACCCCGGAGGTCGGGCGATGATCGAAGTCGAAGTCCATCTCTACAACAGCCTCACCAAGTACGGAGCCGCGCTCCAGCCCCTGCGCCTGCGCCTGCCGCGCGGCACCCAGGCGCGCGCCCTTCCCGGCCAGCTGGGCATCCCTGAGCGGGAAATCTACGTCGCCTGGCGCAACGGGCGCAACATCATGACCGCCTTCGGCGGTGCGGTCGAGGACAACGTCACCCTGGATCACGGCGACCGCGTCGCCTTCTCCGGCCCCATCCCTTTCAGCCGCGGCTACGGCGCACCGGTGTGCTGATCAACGCCCGCGCTCCGTGCCCCAGATGATCTTGTGCAATTGGACCTGCATGCGCACCGGCAGCCGGTCGCGCAGGATCCATTCCGCCAGTTGCCGCGGCGCAAGCAGCCCGTGCACCGGCGACAACAGCACGGTGCAGCGCTCGGCCAGGCGGTGCTCGGCGATCACGCGGCGCGCCCAGAGATAGTCTTCCTCGCTCGCCAGCACCAGCTTCAGCTCGTCGGCGGGCGTCAGCCAGGCTAGGTTGTCCCAGCGGTTCTTGTCCTCTTCCCCCGAGCCCGGCGCCTTGAGGTCCATGATCTTGGATACGCGCGGGTCCACTGCCGAGACATCCAGGGCGCCGCTGGTCTCCAGGGACACCGAATAGCCGGCGTCGCACAGGGCCCGCAGCAGCGTCAGGCATTCCTTCTGGGCCACGGGCTCGCCGCCGGTGACGCACACGTAGGGCGTGCCATAGGCGGCGACCCGGGCCAGGATGGCGTCCAGGGACATGGATTCACCGCCGGTGAAGGAATATTCCGTGTCGCACCAGGTGCAGCGCAGGGGGCAGCCGGTGAGGCGCACGAACACCGTGGGCAGCCCGACCCGGGTCGATTCGCCCTGCAGCGAATGGAAGATCTCGGTGATGCGCAGCCTGGCGGGGGTGGTCACGGGGGGCGATGCGCCCGGGGGAACCGGGCGCGGACTACTTCCTTTTCTTCGGCGCCAGGCGCTGCTTGGCGACCTGGGCCGCGGAACTCTTGGGATATTTCTCGGCGAGGTTTTCCAGCACGTTGCGCGCGCCCTTGGCGTCGCCCGATTCGTGCATGCTGTTGGCCATGCCCAGCATGGCGTCCGGCGCCTTGGGATCGTTGGGCCAGTTGGCCGCCACCTTGCCGAACATCTCGCCGGCCTTCTTGAATTCGCCCAGCTGGTAATGGGCGCTGGCCGACCAGTAGTGGGCGGAGGGGGCGAAGGCGCTGTTGGGATAGGCCTTGATGAAGGCCTGAAAGGCGCCCAGGGCTTCCTTGTACTTGCCGCCCTTGAACAGGTTCAGGGCCGCCTCGTAGTCGCGCGTCTCCGCCGCCGGATCGGCGGCGGGTGCCGCCGCCTGGGCGTCGGCCGCCGGGGCCTGGGTCTCCAGCTTGCGCAGGCGATTGTCCAGGTCCACGTAGAAGTCCTTCTGGCGCTTCTGGGCGGCCTCCAGCTCGTAGGTCAGCACCTCGATCTGGCCGCGCAGCTGGGCGATCTCCCCGCGCAGCTGCTCGATCTGGTTGGCCAGCTGCACGCTTGAGCCGGACAGGGACTCCAGCCGCTCCAGGCGCTGGGCGAGCTCGGTGCGCACCTGTTCGATGCGCCGGCGCGCCTCCTCGTCGTCGAACAGGGCGGCGCGTGCCGGCAGCACGGCGGCAGCCAGGAACAGGGCGCAAGCCAGGCGGGAGCGCATGGGAATTATTCGCCCACGTAAAGGATGTCGGCGCGGCGGTTCTCGGCCCAGGCGGCCTCGTCATGGCCCGGATTGCGCGGCTTCTCCTCGCCCAGGCTGACGGATTCGATCTGGTCGTCACGCGCCCCCACCAGGACCATCATGCGCCGCACCGCGTCGGCGCGCTTCTGGCCCAGGGCCAGGTTGTACTCGCGGCTGCCGCGCTCGTCGGCGTTGCCCTGGATGAGGATCTTGAGCTTGGGTTGGGACGCCAGGAAGCGTGCATGGGCCTCGACCAGGGGACGGAACTCCTCCTTCACCACGAACTGGTCGAAGTCGAAGTAGACGCTGCGCTTGGACAGGATGTTCTTGGGATCCTTCAGCTCCGGCGGCAGCGCGCCGGCGCGGACCTCCTCAGGCGTCACGGTCTTGACCTCGGGCGTGGTGATCGGCTTGGCGCCCCGCTCCTCGACGGCGGCGCCGGGCTGCTCGGGACCCGGCGTCGCGCAGCCCGCCACCAGGACAACGATTCCCACGACCGCCAAGAGTTTTTTCAGCATTGCTTCTCTCCGTTTAGTTGACTGTTCATTGGATGAAGGGACCCCACGCCGGCTCGCGCACGTCGGCGGCCTGCACCGACAGCTTCTGCTTCACGCGGCCGTCGCTGGAAATGGCGGCGAGCACGCCGCGGCCGCCGATTTCCGAGGCATACAGGATCATGCGCCCGTTGGGCGCCCAGCTCGGCGATTCGTCCTTGGCCGAGTCGGTGAGGATCTGGGTCTGGCGCGTCGCCAGGTCCATGACCGCGACCTGGAAGCGTCCGCCGTTGCGCGACACGTAGGCCAGGGTCTTGCCGTCGGGCGAGATGCGCGGCGACACGTTGTAGCTGCCCTCGAAGGTGACGCGCTGGGCGCCGCCGCCGCCGGCCGGGATGCGGTAGATCTGGGGGCTGCCGCCCCGGTCGGAGGTGAAGTACAGGTGCTGGCCGTCGGGCGAGAAGAAGGGCTCGGTGTCGATGCCGGCGGAGGAGGCGATGCGCGTCACGCCGCTGCCGTCGGCGTTCATCATGTAGATCTGGGAGCCGCCGTCCTTGGTCAGCACCACGGCCAGGCGGCGCCCGTCGGGCGACCAGGCGGGGGCCGAGTTGGAGCCCTTGAAATTGGCCACCACCTGGCGCTTGCCGCTTGCCAGGGAATGGACATAGACCACCGGCTTCTTCGCTTCGAACGAGACGTAGGCCAGGCGCGTGCCGTCGGGCGACCAGGCGGGCGAGATGATGGGCTCGCGCGAGGCCAGGGCGGTCTGCGCATTCATGCCGTCGGCATCGGCGATCTGCAGCTCGTAGCGCGCGCCGCTCTTCACCACGTAGGCGATGCGCGTGGAGAACACGCCTTTCTCGCCGAGCAGCTTCTCATACACGAAGTCGGCGATGCGGTGGCCGGTGGTGCGCGCCTGGGCCGCCGCCATGGTGTAGACCAGGCCGCCCAGCGCCGTGCCCTTCTGCACGTCATACAGGCGGAAGCGCACCTCGAAGCGGCCGCCCGCTCCGGGCAGGACGCTGCCCACCACCAGCGCGTCGGCGCCGCGCCCCTTCCAGTCGTCATAAGCGACGGGGGCGCTCTCGGACAGGGTGACGGCGCCGGGCACCAGCCGGAACAGGCCGCTGCGCTCCAGGTCGGCGCGCACCACGGCGGAGATGCTCTGGCCGACGGCGGACTCGCCCTGGAAATCGGCGATGGCGATGGGCAGGCGATTGGCACCGGCGCCGGTGATCTCGATAGTCAGCTGAGCATGGACGAGACTGGCGGCGAGCATCGCGCAGCCTGCCACAAGAAGGCGGAGAAAGCGGCGCATGTCGATGACGGGCTTGGAAAAAGCCACCGGATTATACATGACTGGCGGAGTCCTTATTCTTCAAAGGGCTTGTGCTTGATGGTGAGATTGCGCTCGAACACGCGCGCATCCTCGGGCTTGGGCAGGGGGCTGGACTTGAGAATGGCGCGCTCGAAGGCTGCGTCCAGCGCGCCATTGCCCGAGGACTTGCGCAGCCTGACGGTGATCACCTCGCCCGAGGGCAGCAGGGTCACGTCGAACACCGCTTCCGGATTGCCCTTGATTTCCGGCGGCAGCACGGTGTTGCCGCGGATCTTGGCGCTGATCCGGTCGGCCCAGGAGGCCTTGGCCTTGGCCAGGGCGGCCGATGCCTGGGACGCCTTCACCTGGGCCAGTTCCTGCTCCAGCTTGCGCTGCTCCAGCAACTGCTGCTCCTGCTTCAGCACTTCCTCGATGCGCCGCTTCTCCGCCTGGTCGTCGGGCCTGGGCTCTTTCTTCGGCTCTTCCTGGGGCTTGGGCTGGGGTTTGGGCTC
>JBMOQT010000316.1:34077-46161 GCA_049320945.1 Pseudomonadota bacterium | reverse complement strand
ACCGACACCGAGGGCGGATTGCCGTAGGCTTCGTCGATGGCATTGAAACCGCTGGCGGTGCCGCCGCTGGGCGGATAGACTGTTTGTGCGCAAATGCGCAGGGCGCCGATTTCGTGGATGTTGGTCGACCCGCCGGTGGAGCCCGTGAAGGAAATCTGCCAGTTGGCGGGGACCGGTGCCTGGGTGAAGCCCTGGGCCGCCGCGGCGGCATAGACATTGGGTATGCTGATGAGCGGCGTATAGCTGGTGCCTGTACCCGTGGTGTCACGGTTGACCTGCACCGCCGTTGCCGTGGGCTCGTTGCGTGCATCGACGATGACTTGATAGAAATGGCCACGCGATGGCGTGGTCGAGCCCCGGTCGTCGATGATCGGTGACAGACCGGCGGTGCCGCCAAGCCAGCGGTAACCAGTCATGCCCGAACCCGAGCCGCGCACGCCCACCGACTGGGGGATGAAACCCGGGCCGCCGAGACGGCCCTCTGTCGGATTTTGGTAGTTGCCCCATTCGTCCATGGCCACGCCGATCCAGCCACCAGCGAAACCTACCACGCCCGTGCGCTGCGCGTAGCCCAGCGAGCCGCCGAAGGCCCCCGGCACGGCCGGCACCGAGTAATCTGAAAGTGTCACGGCAATGCCGTCCGCGCCGGGGTTCGAGCCGTTGTACGCGTAATGCCTGAACTCCACCGAGATGTAATTGCCCGCCGCCGGGAAGATGCCTGGCACGGTCGCCGCCTTGGCATTATTGCCGGTGTTGTTGGTCAGACGCAGATAGCCGGGACTGACGATGCTCGGCAGAATGCCAGTGGAATCGCTGGTGGAGACGATCCAGTTGGAACCGAAGATCGGCGAAGGATTGAGGCTGGCCCGCTGAAAGGTGTCGCACACGCAGGTTAGAGAAATCCCGGCAGGCGCGTTGGCTGGCGGCGAGCAGGAAAACACCGTATAGGCCTGCCCCGTGAAGTTGCCGTTGCCGGCACCCGGGCCGCCAAGCGGCATGCCTGCGGCGTCGACGATCGAATCGTTGTCGACCAGATTCAACCCCAGTGTTCCAGTTCCGGAACCCGTGTTCGCCGTCACCGTCCAGGTCGCGCCGCTTCCCGTTACCGAGGTAATGGCGGCTCCGCTGACAGATCCTCCCTGGACCAGCATGAAGTCGGCGGCGTCGACGCCGGTGACGCTTTCGCTGAAGGTCACCGTCCAGGAAACAATGGCCCCTGGGGAAGCGGGGTTCGGGCTCGCCAAGCTGGCCGAGGCCACGCTCGGCGGCTGATTGACCACGATACTGTTCGCCAGGGTCGCCGACGTAGTGGTGCCGCCGCAGGAGTTGTCGCTGCCGACGACGAAATAAGCGTTATAGGTGCCCCCGGTCGCCGGTGCGGTGATGCTGAACGTTTCGCTGAAGGTCTGGTTGTTGCCGTCGTGGTTGGAATGATTGACGCAGGTGGTCGAACCTGGCGGCGTGCCGGCGACGCGCCAGCCGGTCGAGCGCCAGTTGGTGGTGTCCGTGGTGACGCTGATCGCCACCGAGATGGTCGCGCCGGGGACAACTGTCACGCTGGAACCGCCGTTCAACGTGACGGAATTGATGGTTAGCGCAGCGGTGGCAGGTGCTGCCTGCAACCCCACCAGGAACAGGAACGCGCGGAAGGCAGCGCAGCCGATTCTCGATGCATTCGACAAACGGGTTTTCACGGCACGCTCCTCCATTGCTGCTCCCGGCTCACCGTCCCGCCACCACTGACAACTGCCGTTCGACGTAGTTATTGCCAGGCGTGGCGTTGGGGCAGACGCCGCCGCCCGGCTGGTTGCACGCGGTGGCAACGATCTGCCTTACGATGACGCCAGTGCCCGCCTCGTCGTTCGCCGTTGCCATTCCGTCTGGGGAGCAGGTCACGGTCACAGTGAATTCGCTCAAGCCGCCGCCGGGGTTGAACGAACTGGCGGCATCGCAGGCGCCCTCCCGTAGCAGGCGAAACAAGCCCCATTCGATGCCGGCCCGCGCCGCCTGGTAGGCCCGCAGTCCCCGCACGTCGGCCACATGCCCCGCTTGCTGCTGTGCCGACAGGCGCACGATGAATGCCGCCAGGGCTGCCAGGACGACCAGCAGGAAGATGGCCGAGGGCAGCGCAAAGCCGGCGGTAGGGCGCGGGGCGGGCAAGGCGCTCATGGCTGGTTGTGCACGTGGATCTGGTGCACCAGCCGCGCTGACTCGCCCTGGGCTTCCAGGCGCAACCAGATGGTGACCAGGCCGGTGCGGGTGCGGGTAACGTTGGGATCGTAGGCGATGGCACACTCGGCCACACCAGCGACGAGGACGTTGCTGGTCGCCGGTGGCGTAGGGGGCGGTGTCGGCTGGGCTGCGCTGAAGTTGTAACCGGCGTAGCGTCGAAGTACTCCCGTGGCCGGGTTCGCCGCGTCGGGCGCACACTCGTAGCTCACCGGCGTCTGGACGAGATGAAAGCGCGCCCCGGGTGACGGCGACGGGAAGTTGGTCGCGCCGAAAGTGACGGTATGGGGCGCCGCGTCGGAGCTGAAGAGACCCCCCGCCGGATTCGCCGAAGTGACCGCGCCGCGGTTGTTGCCTGAGTAGGCGTCGGCGGCGCTGGCCGGCCCCAGGTTGTAAATGACGATGCTGTCGGTGTTGCCGTAGACCGGCACCGGCCCCGTCACATCGAAGCCGCCATCGGCAGTATTGAAATCCAGCACGTCGCCGCCGCCGGCGGCCGTCTGGAATTGCCGGTAGCGCCCGCCGCCGATGGTGGGAATGAATTCGAGAAAGGTGTTGCCGCCGACAGCTCCCACGCGCACGCTGTTGGGCAGGGCGGCGCGCACGTCCCGCGCCAGCCGGCGCAGGGCGGTATCCGCCGCCTCGGTCAGCTGCGCCCGGCGGGCGGTGTCGATATAGCCCTGAACGGGGGAGCGGATGAACACCGCCACCATGGCGGCGATGATGCCGGCGATGGCGATGACGACGATCATCTCCACCAGCGTGAAACCGGCAGGAAGTGCAGGGCGGCAAGGGCGCGCGGTCATGGCACGGCCCTGGGCGCGTAGCGACTGCGGTACCCCTCGAGGGTGTAGACGCCGCCGTCCGGCGCCGTCACCGACACAGTTATGCGCACGGCGTCGCCCGATGCAGCAGTCACGGTGTTGAGCGGTACATTGGCAATAGCGATCACAGCCGAATAGTTGGCGAGCCCAGCAATGGGCGCACCGGATACATCACTGATCGGATTCAGCGTCAGCCCGTGATAGTCGCTGACATTATCGAAGGGGCGCCCATCCCCCGCCTCGGGGCCCGCCCCCTCCGGCGTGGCGCAGTCACCGGGACCGGTCGCCGTCTCCGCTGCAGAGTCATCGGGGTCGCAATAGGTAAAAGGAGCGAGCTGTACCTCCTCCAGCAAGGCCTCGGCGATGGCCAGCGCCTGCTTGGGCATGAGGGGATCCGCACTGCCGCGCACGGAAACGTTGAACGCCGAGAGAATGCCGGCCACACCCACCGCGATGACCACCATGGCAACGATCAGCTCGATCAAGGTCAGCCCGGACTGTGCGCCTCCGCGGGGCGCCGCTCGGTCACGGACAGGCGATGGCATGGACATAGCCGGTCTCGGATTCCACGGTCAGGCAACGATCCACCCCGGCAGCCACGCGCAAGGACGCGGTGACGCTCGGGCGCCCGAGGGCATCGAAGGCAAGCGTCAGCGGAAGCGCCGTGCCACCGACGCCAGCGATCGCGATCCCGGCCGGCGCCGCCACGGCATAGGCGGCACCCGTTACCGGATCGAGTACCGGCGTGCCGTCGCACGCGGCGTCCGGCGCCTGCGCCCGCGTCAGTCCGTAGCCGTTGGCCGCGATGGCGATACAGACCCGGCGGCGCTGGGCCACGGCCTGCTGGCGCGCGAACTGGATGGCGGAAAGAAACTGATCGCTGAAGCCGCGGCTGTCGAAGGCGTCCCGGCCGACGAAGCGGGGAATGGCCACGGCGGCGAGGATGCCGACCAGGACCAGCGCCACCACCAGTTCGACTTGGGTGAAGCCCGTATTCCGACGCCGCCCCGAACGCTCAGCCCCACCTATGGGAGACATGCCGCTGCCGCCCAAGCCGGGACCAAACGCCCATCAGCAAGTGCTGGTGTCGACCGCTACAGCTCCAGTCGTGCCGTTATAGGTAGCCTGGCAAGTCGCCGAGCCACCGTTGGTCGGTCGGAATGTGACCGCCGTCGCCGTCGTGTAGTCGACGTTGAAACCGTCGGTTGATTGCAATGCAGCACCGATGCCAGCTGCCGTACCTACAGGAATTCCAGTATTCGCGTTCACAGTCACGTTCGTGCCATCACTGGTAGTGACTGTGGTCGCCGCCATATTGCCGGTCGCCATATACCGGGCCTGGATGACGGCGACTGCCGAGCGCAGGCCACCCGCCATGCCATTGACTGCGGCAATGCGTGCATCGTTGGTGAGGTTAACAAACCGCGGCAGCGCCGTCGCCGCAAGAATGCCAAGGATGACAATGACAACGACAAGCTCTACGAGGGTAAAACCTTTCTGTTTCATGGGATACTCCTTAAAGAAAAGCGTATGGTTATTGACAACCCGAGCTGGCGGCCGTGACGGTAGTGACCGGCGCGGTCACCACGCCGCCGGCGGAAGTGGCCGCCGTGTAGGTGACGCGGCAGGTGCCGGCGGTCGGCCCCGGGACGTCGATGTTGAGAACGGCGCCCGGGCCGGCGCCGCCGCCCCTGATGACGAAATCGACGTTAGGCCCGGCCGCGGCCGCTGCGTTTAGGCCGGCAGCAGCGATGATTCCAGCGGCATTGGCAGTGGGATACTGGTTGATGCCGGTGATATTCACCCCTTCCATGTTGAGGGTGACGGCAGCGCCGACCGGGCAGGTGCCGCCGCTGTTGGTCGCCGCCAGGCACTGGGCATGGAACAGTGCAGCGGCACCCCGAATGGCACCTACCGCACCCTGCAGCTTGGCCTGCCGTGCCTGGACCTGCAGGTTGGCGAAGCGAGGCAGTGCGACGGCAGCGAGGGTGCCGAGGATGATGATCACGACGATCAATTCGATAAGCGTGAATCCTCGAGAAGAATTTTTCATAGATCTCCCTTTCATCCAAAGTAAGCGCCGACGGCAACCACCGAAGGCGCGGGCAAGTCCTTTTCCTGCCAATGACGTAGCTGCCGCGAATACTACTGTTCCAGCCAGGAATAAGATGTGACACTTTCCACGCGCAGGCCGGGCGGCCCAGGGCGTTCGGGCTCTTGCGCTGCTGCCACGACACGCCAGCGCAGGAGTTTCCCGCGTCCGGCCTCGCCTTCTATGCGCAGATGCCGGTCGTTGCGCGGCCGATACACCAGTTCCCGCCGCCCGCTATCGAAGCACCAGGCGCCTTTCGGCAGTTCCCCGGCAAGCCGGGCGGCACATTCGCTTCGGTATCCGCTCGGCTCGCTGCCCAGCCAGCGCACCGGGTTACTCCCCTCCCAGCCTGCGATCTCTTTGTCGCGGCCACTCATCAAGGCTTCGCCCATGGCGATCTGCAAACCGGTGCGCATGTTGCGCCAAGTGAGCTCGACCATGAGCTTCTCGGCCCTTTCCTCGGCCTCTTGCAGTGCAGCCAGCAACCATCCCGCCAGGAGGAGGATGGCGACGATCGTCACCGCATGCACCAGCCAGCGCGACCCGGCGTAGTAGTCGTAGGCGCGAGCGGTGGCGCGTATCACTTGCGGCCGAACGCCACCTTGCCCAGATCCCACATCGGCAGAAACACGCCCAGCGCCAGGATCAGCACCAGCACGCCGAGGGCAACGATCAGTACCGGCTCGATCTGCTGGCCCAGCGTCTTCAATTCATACTCGACTTCGCGCTGATACATCTGGCCGATCTCTTCCATCATGTCGTCGATGGCTCCGGACTCTTCGCCGACGGCAACCATCTGCAGCACCACTGGCGTGAAAATGCCGACTGAGAGGGCGGCGCGCAGCACGCTCTCGCCCCGCTCCACCGCATCGCGCATGTTCTCAATGCGGCGCGCAATGTAGCTGTTGTCCACCGTCTGGGCCGAGTTGGTGAGCGCCATCATCACCGGAACGCCGCTGCGCGTCCCCAGCGCGAAGCTGCGGGCGAAGCGCGCCAGCGCCGCTTTTCTTACGATCTTGCCGGCGATGGGGATGCGCAGGGCAATGCCTTCCCAGTCATAACGCCCCTTGGGTGTCGCCACCCACAGACGAAAAGCGGTCATCAGACCAGCGCCGATCACCAGCAGGGCCGGCCACCAGGCAACCATGAAGTCGGAGAAGCCAATCAGGACGCGCGTCATGAGCGGCAGTTCGGCGCCGAAGCCCTGGAACACCTTGGCAAAGGCCGGGATGACGAACAGGTTGATGACGATGATGGCCGCCGCCATGGCCAGGACCACGAACGTCGGATAGCGCAGCGCCGATTTCACCTGCTCGCGCATGAAACGCTCGAAATCGAGATGGTCGAAGAGGCGCAGGAAGATTTCGTCCAGCAGCCCGGTCGTCTCGCCCACCCGCACCATGGAGACATAGAAACCGGAAAACACGCGCGGATGGCGCGCCAGGGCCACCGACAACTCGCGGCCGGCCTCCAGCGATTCCCGCACGTCGCGGATGACCTCCTTCATCGCCTGATTGGTGGACGATTCCTGCAGGCCCGCCAGGGCACGCATGATCGGGACCCCGGCCTTGAGCAGGGTGTGCATCTGACGGGAAAAGAGCAGCAGATCGACATGGCCGACCTTGGGCCTGAACAGGACCGGTCCCGCTCCCAATGGCTTCGTCTCCGCACGGCGCTCGGTTTCCTGGACCTCGACCGGCGTCAATCCCCGCCCCAGCAGCACGTCAGCCACTGCCCCGGGCGTGGCGCCTTCGAGAACGCCTTCGATAAGCTGTCCCCCGGCATCGCGGCCCTTGTAGGCAAACTGCGGCATGGCCTCAGCCCTCATCCGCCTGGTTGCTGATGCGCATGGCCTCTTCCACCGTGGTGCGGCCCTGCACGACCAGGCGCACGGCGTCGCGCCGCAGGGTTTCGCCGGCCATCTGCTGGCGCGCGGCCTGGAGGAACAGCGCCGGGTCGTCCTGGTTGGCGGCTTCGACCACCCGGTCGGTCATTTCCAGCATCTCGTACACGCCGGTGCGGCCCTGGTAGCCGGTACCGTTGCAGTGGGTGCAGCCGGCGCCGTGCATGTAGCGCTGGCCGTCCACCTTGTCGCCCAGCTCGTAACGCAGCCATTGCCGCTCGTGAGGCTGCAGGGTGTAGGGCCGGGCGCAGGATTCGCACACCAGGCGCACCAGGCGCTGGGCAAGGATGAGCTGCAGGGACAGGGCCACCATGTAGCGCGGCACGCCCATGTCGAGCAGGCGGATGGGCGTGCTCATGGCGTCGTTGGTGTGCAGGGTCGATAGCACCATGTGACCGGTCATGGCGGCGCGCATGCCGATCTCGGCGGTGACCTGGTCGCGCATCTCGCCCACCAGGATGATGTCCGGGTCCTGGCGCAGGGCGGAGCGCAGCACGCGCTCGAAAGACAGGTCGATCTTCTCGTGCACCTGCACCTGGTTGATGCCGGGCAGGCGATACTCCACCGGATCCTCGACGGTGATGATCTTCTTCTCGGGGGTGTTGATCTCGTTGAGCGCGGCATAGAGGGTGGTGGTCTTGCCGCTGCCGGTGGGGCCGGTGACCAGCACCATGCCGCTGGGCCGATGGATGGCTTGGCGCAGGCGCTCCAGCACCCGCTCGGGCATGCCCAGCCTGGTCAGTGCCAGCAGGCCGGTCCCCTGGTTGAGCAAGCGCATCACCACCGACTCGCCGTACTGGGTGGGCATGGTGGAGATGCGCACGTCGATGGAGTTGTTGCGCACCTTGATGTTGAAGCGGCCGTCCTGGGGCAGGCGCTTCTCGGAAATGTCCAGGCCCGACATCAGCTTCAGGCGCAGTACCAGGGCCGAGGCAATCTTGCTGTCGGCTTCCGTCTGCACGTGCAGCACGCCGTCGATGCGGAAGCGGATCTTGAGGCTGCGCTCCTGGGGTTCGATGTGGATGTCCGAGGCGCGCACCGCCACTGCATCCTCGAACACCGACTGCAGCAGCTTGACGACCGGCGCCTCCTCCAGGCCCGGGGTAGTGCCGAGCAGCTCGCCGAAATCCACCGGCATGTCGCCCAGCTCGGCGGTAAGTTCCTTGGCCAGGCCCGAGATCTCTTCGGTGCGGCGGTACAGGCGGTCGATGTTGGCGAGGAGCTGGGACTCGGTGACCACCGCCAGCTCCACGTTGCGCTTGAGGATGCGCGCCAGCTCGTCGTAGGCGAACAGGTCGGTGGGATCCACCACTGCCACTCGTACGGCGTCCTGGCGCGCTTCCACCACCAGCGCGCGGAAGCGGCGCGCCTGGGTCTCGGGCAGCAGCTGGGTGAGCTCCTGACTGATGTTGTAGTATTTGAGATCAAGGTAGGGGATGTTGAGCTGCTTGGCCAGGGCCTGGGAGATGGCCTCCTCGGTGGCATAGCCGCTCTCGACGAACACGCGCCCGAGCTTGCGCCCGCTGCGCTTCTGTTCCTCCAGTGCCAGCCTAAGTTGTTCTTCCGTAATGAGATTCTGCTTGACCAGAAGCTCACCGAGCCGGACTTTTTCTGGGCGGGCCACGCCCCCTCCTCTATCAAAGAATTATATTTTTTAGAGACTTATCTAATAAAGTTAATCTTTTTCCGCAATCCTGACAAGTGTTTCATGTGGTCCTCTATCAGCCGGAGATTCCGCCCAATACCGGCAACATCATCCGGCTGTGCGCCAATACGGGCGCCAGGCTGCATCTGGTGCGCCCCCTGGGCTTCCGCGTCGACGACAAGACCCTGACACGCGCCGGCCTGGACTACCGGGAGTTCGCCCAGGTGAGCATTCACCTGAATTGGCAGGCCTGTCTCGCCGCCCTGCCCGGCGGCCGCCTGTTCCTGGCGACCACCCGGGGCACGACGCGCTACGACCAGCCGCACTACCGGCCGGGGGACGCCTTCGTCCTGGGGTCCGAGACCAGCGGCCTGCCGCAATCCCTGCTCGACAGCCAGCCGCCCGAGCAACGCATCCGGCTACCCATGGTGACGGCCGGACGCAGCCTGAACCTGTCCAACGCCGCCGCCATCCTTCTCTACGAAGCGTGGCGCCAGAATGGATTTGGGGGCGGAGTTTAGACGGGAATTGAAGGCACGGCGAGGAACTATTTGTCGTCGCACGTCTAATCTGCTTCGTTCTTCGGGTCGCGGGCCAGCAGGGCTTCCACCGCCTGGGCTGCAGGCAAGCCGTCATAGAGGATGCCCTTGACGGCCTGGGTGATGGGCATGTCTATCCCCAGGCGCGAGGCCAGGACCGCCACTTCCCGCGCGCTGGAGACGCCTTCGGCGGTATGACCCAGCCCCTGCAGGATGTCCGCCAGCCGCTCGCCGCGGGCCAGAGCCAGGCCGACCCGGCGGTTGCGGGACAGGTCGCCGGTGCAGGTGAGGATCAAGTCCCCCATGCCGGCCAGGCCCATGAAGGTTTCGCGCCGCCCGCCCAGGGTTTCGCCAAGGCGGGCGACTTCCGCCAGGCCGCGGGTGACCAGGGCGGCGCGGGCGTTGTGGCCCAGCCCCATGCCGTCGGAGATGCCGGCGGCGATGGCCATGACGTTCTTCACGGCGCCGGCCACCTCCACCCCCACCAGGTCGTCGTTGGCATAGATGCGCAGCCGCGGCGTATGCAGCGCCAGGGCCAGCTCGCGGGCGCAGGCGGGATCGGCGGAGGCCAGAGTCACGGCGGTGGGCAGACCGCGCGCCACCTCCTCGGCGAAGCTGGGGCCGGACAGGGCGGCGCAGGCCGCTTGCGAGCCGAGCACCTCGGCCACCACCTGGTGGGGCAGCAGGCCGCTGCCCGCCTCCAACCCCTTGCACACCCACACTACCGGCGTGCGGGGCGCCGCCGCAGCCAGTCCTTCCAGGGTGACGCGCAGGCCGGACAAGGGGGTGGCGATGATATTGAGCTCCGTGCCGGCGACGCTGCGGCCCAGGTCGGAATCCAGCCTGAGGGTATCCGGGAAGGGAAAACCGGGAAGGTAGCGGCGGTTTTCGCGCGCCGCCTCCATGGCCGCCACCTGTGCCGCATCACGCGCCCACAGGGTGACGTCGTGTCTCTTGGCGAAGACGATGGCCAGCGCGCTGCCCCAGGCGCCGGCTCCGAGAACGGCGATCCTCATGACCGAGCGCTCAGAGGCCCCAGATCTGATTCAGGCGCACATAGCCCGCCTGCCCGTCCCGGTGCCGCACCTTGGCCCAGCCGGCCGGGCCCGCTTCCTCCAGCTCCAGCACCACGTCCTTGTCCGCCTCGAACAGCAGGGGAGCCGCCGCATCCGGCTTCTGGCGGATCTCCGCCCGGCTGGCGGTGACGATGACCATGCGCTTGTCGGACAGGGCTTTGGCTTCGATCCAGGTGATGTCGCCGGCGGCATCGCGCACCTTCACCCAGCCGGCGGTGGTGACGATCACTTCCACCGGTGTGCCAGGCCGCACCACGAACAGGGGTGCAGCCTGCTGGGACGGCGCATCGTACAGGACCGCCGCTTCAGCGACGGAGCGGTACTCCAGAGCCTGGGCGGCGCCGGCCGCCAGGAGCGCCGACAACGCCAGTGCCGCGCGTCCCATGGCCGCTCCCCTCACTGGATGCGAATTTCCGAGCCCCCCTGTTGCTGCTGGCGCTCCATCATGCGCTGCTGGTAGAGCGCCTCGAAGTTCACCGGGGCGAGCAGCACGGGCGGGAAGCCGGCGCGGTTCACCACGTCCGAGACGGTCTCGCGCGCATAGGGGAAAAGGATGTTGGGGCAGGCGATGGCCAGGATAGGCTCGATATCCTCGTCGGGCACGTTGCGCACCTGGAAGATGCCCGCCTGCGCCGCCTCCACCAGGAACATGGCTTTCTCGCCGGCCCGGGCGGTCACCGTCACGGTCAGCACCACCTGGAAGATGCCTTCCTCCACCGCCTGGCCCTCGGAGTGCAGCTGCACCTCGATCTGGGGCTGTTCGCGCTGCAGGAATACTTCCGGCGCGTTGGGGATTTCCAGGGACAGATCCTTGACGTAGATTTTCTCGATGCTGAATACGGGCTGGGCGTTGTCGCTCATGATGTGGTCCTGGTTGAGTGGGCGCAGTCGCGCCGGAGGCTAGCCTTCGCCGCGCAGCAGCGGGTCGAGCTTGCCGGCATGGTCCAGGGCGGCGAGGTCGTCGAAGCCGCCCACGTGGGTGTCGCCGATGTAAATCTGGGGCACGGTGCGCCGGCCGGTGCGCTCCATCATCTCGGCGCGCCGCGCGGGATCCATGTCCACGCGGATCTTCTCGATTTCCGTGACCCCCTTGGTGCGCAGCAGCCGCTCGGCGTTATGGCAGTAGGGACACACCGCCGTCACGTACATGGTGATCTTGGGATGCATGGTCTACTTCTTCGTGACGGGCAGGCCGGCCTGCTCCCAGGCGGCAACCCCGCCCGCGAGGTTATAGACCCTGGCGAAACCGGCCTTGCGCAGGGTGCTGCTGGCCGAAGCCGAGCGGTTGCCGCTGGCGCAGCACAGGATGAGGGGCTTGTCCTTGAATTTCTCCAGCTCCGTCAGGCGCTTCTGGAGCTGGCCCAGGGGCAGGTTGCGGGCATTGACGATATGCCCCTGGCTGTATTCGGCCGGCTCGCGCACGTCCACCACCACGGCATCCTCACGGTTGATCAGGAGCGTAGCCTGGGCCGGGCCGACGGCGGGGCCGCCGGTGCGTCCGCGTACCAGGGGCCACAGCAGCATGGCGCCGCTGACGAAGGCAACAATGATCCATATGTAGTTGTTCTGAAGGAACTCCACCAGGAATACTCCGCTATTTCTTGTTTTGGGGAACGCCGCAGAAGACTTCGCGCATCAGCCCGATGAGTTGCAGGGTGCGGTAGTCGCCGACCCGGTAGTAGACCCGGTTGGCATCCTTGCGCGTGAGCAGCACTCCCTTGTCCCGCAGGATTGCCAGGTGTTGGGAGATGTTGCTCTGGGACGTGCCCACCGCCT
>JBMOQT010000316.1:0-33977 GCA_049320945.1 Pseudomonadota bacterium | reverse complement strand
TGCAGGGTGCGGTAGTCGCCGACCCGGTAGTAGACCCGGTTGGCATCCTTGCGCGTGAGCAGCACTCCCTTGTCCCGCAGGATTGCCAGGTGTTGGGAGATGTTGCTCTGGGACGTGCCCACCGCCTCGACAATCTCCTGGACGCACGCCTCCTGATCGCCGATGACGCACAGGATCTTGAGCCGCAGCGGATGGGAAATGGCCTTGAGGGCGCGGGCGGCGGTCTCGATGTGCTCCTGTTTGTCGATGAGATTGATGACGTTATCCACGGCGGGCAAATGAACTTCGGCGGGGAATATTATAAAATGCTTTCTTTCGGCTTGCATGCTCGCGGGCCGCTCCTTTGGCATTCTCCACCTCCGTTTTGTCGTCACCTCCCCCGAAAACCATCATGAAGAAACTCGTTCTACTGCGCCACGGCGAGTCCGTCTGGAACAAGGAAAACCGCTTCACCGGCTGGACCGACGTGGATCTCACGGACCGGGGCCGCCAGGAGGCCCGGCAGGCGGGCCAGCTCCTGCGCGAAGCCGGCTTCGCCTTCGACGTGGCCTATACCTCGGTGCTCAAGCGCGCCATCCGCACCCTGTGGATCGCCCTGGAGGAACTGGACCGCATGTGGATCCCCGTGCACCACTCCTGGCGCCTGAACGAGCGCCATTACGGGGCCCTGCAGGGCCTCAACAAGGCCGAGACGGCCGCCAAGTACGGCGAGGACCAGGTCAAGATCTGGCGCCGCTCCTATGACATTCCGCCGCCGGCGCTGGAGGCCGGCGACGAGCGTCTCGCCGGCCAGCAGGCCGATCCCCGCTATGCCGGCGATGCCACGGCGCCGGCGGTGCGCACCGAATGCCTCAAGGACACGGTGGCGCGCTTCCTGCCCTACTGGCACGAACGCATCGCCCCCAGCATCCGCGCCGGCCAGAGCGTCATCATCGCCGCCCACGGCAACAGCCTGCGGGCGCTGATCAAGTACCTGGACGACATGTCCGACCAGGAGATCGTCGAGCTGAACGTGCCCACCGGCGTGCCGCTGGTCTACGAGCTGGATGATGACCTGCGGCCCCTTGGCCATTATTATCTGGGCGATGAAGAAGCCATCCGGGCGGCCATGCAGGCGGTCGCCAATCAAGGCAAGGCCAAGGCCTGATCCCACCATTCTCCTCCGCTTATGCCGGGCCCTGCTCGGCGCCGGCCTGGCCCTCGTCCTGGCCCAGCCCGCTGCGGCGGAGGACCGGGCGGAAGCCAAGCGCGGCGAGCTCAAGGAGCTGCAGTCGCGCATCCAGGCCCTGCAGAAGGAGATCAGCCAGGCGGAGGAATCCAAGGGCGACGTCGCCGACCAGCTGCGGGCGACCGAGAAGGCGATCTCCGAGGCCAACCGGCGCCTGCACGAACTGGGCGCGACGCGCGAAGCGCTCCAGTCGGAGCTGGCCGAGCTGTCCGCCCAGTCCCGCAGGCTGGAGAGCCGCATCGCCGAACAGAAGGAGCAGCTGGCGCGCCTGCTTCACCGCCAGTACCTGGCGGGCGACGCCGACAGCCTGCGCCACCTGCTGTCCAGCCAGGACAAGGACCAGCTGGCGCGCGACCACTACTACCTGTCCCTGCTGTCCCGGGCCAAGCTGGAGCTCATCGGCAGCCTCGGCGCCAGCCTGGACGAGAAGCAGCAGCTGGCCGAGGCGGCCCGGGCCAAGGAAGCGGAACTGGCGAGAATCGAGCAACAGCAGCAGGACCAACGCGCCGAGCTGCTGGAGCAGAAGAAGAAGCGCCAGACGGTTCTGGCGAGCATTTCCGACAAGATCAGGCTCCAGCGCAAACAGGTGGAACGGCTGCAGCGGGACGAGAAGCGCCTGGCCCGGCTCATCGCCGGCCTGTCGCGCATCGTCAGCCGCCCGCGCCAACCGGCTGCGCCGGCCCAGCCCCTGGCGCGCAACGAGCGCACGCCGGACGCCTCCCTCTCCGGGGAAGATTTCGCGGCCCTGAAGGGCCGGCTGCGGCTGCCGGCGGTCGGGGAACTATTGAACCGCTTCGGTACACGACGGGACGACGAAGGCGGCACCACCTGGAAGGGGCTGTTCATCCGCGCCGCAGCGGGCAGCGCAGTGAAGGCCATTGCCGCCGGGCGGGTGGTGTTCGCCGACTGGCTGCGCGGCTTCGGCAACCTGATCATCGTGGACCACGGCGACAGCTACCTGTCCGTCTACGGCAATAACGAATCCCTGCTGAAAGAAGTCGGCCAGGGAGTCAAGGCGGGGGAGACCATTGCCGCCGTAGGCAACAGCGGCGGCAACCCGGAAACGGGTTTATACTTTGAAATACGACATCAGGGTCAGCCTCTTGACCCGATGAAATGGGTAACACTGAAGTGAGTGGGAAGGCTCAAGGGTTGAGGAGAAGATGCCGGGAGGCCGGCATAAAGCGGCCCCTCCCCCGCCACCCTTCGCTCCTCACGGAGTAAGAAACGATGCACAGCAAGATCAAGCAGGCGGGACTGGTTCTGGCCGGAGTCGTCACCGGCGTCCTCATCAGCCTCAATTTCTCGGCCATCGCCAACAGGGACTCGGCTGCCCCCCTGCCCTACGAGGAGTTGCGCAGCTTCACGGACGTGTTCAACGCCGTGAAGGCGGGCTATGTCGAGCCGGTGGACGACAAGAAGCTCATCACTTACGCGATCAGCGGCATGCTGTCCGGCCTCGATCCCCATTCGGCCTATCTGGACGCCGACGCCTTCAAGGACCTGCAGGTCAACACCCAGGGCGAATTCGGCGGCCTGGGCATCGAGGTGGGCATGGAAGACGGTTTCGTGAAGGTCGTGTCCCCCATCGAGGACACGCCCGCCTTCCGCGCCGGCATCAAGGCGGGGGACCTGATCGTCAAGCTGGACGAGACCCCGGTCAAAGGCATGACCCTGACCGAAGCGGTCAAGCGCATGCGCGGCAAACCCAAGACCCAGATCACCCTGACCATCGCGCGCAAGGGCGAGGCCAAGCCCATCGTCGTCACCCTGACGCGGGAAGTCATCAAGGTGCAGAGCGTCAAGTCCAAAATGATCGAGCCGGGCTACGCCTACCTGCGCCTGACCCAGTTCCAGGAGGACACGGCCGCCACCATGGTGAAGCACCTGGACAAGCTCTACAAGCAAGGCCAGATCAAGGGGCTGGTGCTCGACCTGCGCAACGACCCGGGCGGCCTGCTGCATGGCGCCGTGGGCGTGGCGGCGGCCTTCCTGCCGCCCAAGGCCCTGGTGGTGTCCACCGACGGTCGCACCGAGGATGCCAAGCGCAAGTACCTGGCAACACCCGAGGACTACCTGCGGGGCATGAAGGGCGACTTCCTCAAGGACCTGCCGCCCGCCGTCAAGACCGTGCCCATGGTGGTGCTGGTGAACGCCGGCTCGGCCTCGGCCTCGGAGATCGTGGCCGGCGCCCTGCAGGATCACAAGCGTGCCATCGTCATGGGCACCCAGACCTTCGGCAAGGGCTCGGTGCAATCCATCCTGCCCCTGACCGGCAACACCGCCATCAAGCTCACCACGGCGCGCTACTACACGCCCGCCGGCCGCTCCATCCAGGCCAAGGGCATCGTGCCCGACATCGTCGTCGAGGAGCGGGCCAACGGCGTGAGCACGCCGCGCCTGCGCGAGGCGGATCTGGACCGGCACCTGGGCAACGACAAGGAGCCGGAAGAGGCCAAGCCCCAGGGCAAGGGGCCGGCGAAGCCCAAGGTCGAGGCGGAAGAGGACCTGAAACCCATCGAGCTGGCGTCCAAGGACGATTATCAACTGGCCCAGGCGCTCAACCTGCTCAAGGGGCTGCAGATCGTTCAGAGCGGCCAAGCCAAATAAGGCAGTGGCGATGAAACGCGCTCCGGCCGAACATTCCCGCGAAAGGGCGCTGCCCTACGAGGAACTGTGGAAGGAGCGCGAGCTGCGCTTTCATCCCGATCCGCCCGGCCAGACGGAGAAGGCGGCCGCCCTGCTCAAGGGGCTGCAGAACATGGAAGTGCGCGTGGGCGAGCACCCGTGCTGCCTGTTCGTACGCTACAACCTGGCCGATTACACCCTGAGTGGCCTGATCCAGGGGCTGACGGATGAGGGCTTCCGGCTCGACGATTCCTTCCTGTGCCGCAGCATGCGCGCCCTCATCGTCTTCAGCGAGGAGACGGAGCTTAACAACCTGCAGCAGCCGGAGCGGCTGATCAAGAAATCCAACGAGGTCTATATCAAGGCCTACCAGCACCACCCCCACGGCGACCACGACGACACGCCGCCCGACGTGCGGGAATACAAGTAGTTTTGTGAGGAGTGAGGCGTGAGGAGTGAGGCGCAAAACCGCTGCACTGTCCCACTCCTCACTCCTCACTCTTCACTCCTCACGCCCAAATGAACGATCAGCAGCTCCTGCGCTACAGCCGCCACATCCTGCTCAACCAGCTGGGCATCGAAGGCCAGGAGAAGCTTCTGGCGGCCCGGGCCTTGGTGGTTGGCGCCGGCGGCCTGGGCTCGCCGGCGGCCCTGTATCTGGCCGCGGCCGGCATCGGCACCCTGGTGCTGTGCGACGGCGACACGGTGGATCTCACCAACCTGCAGCGCCAGGTGCTGCATCACACCCGGGACGTGGGCCGGCCCAAGGCCCGCTCGGGGCGGGACACGCTGGCGCTGATCAATCCGGAAGTGGAAGTCATTGCCCTGGAGCAGCGCCTGGAAGGCGAGGCGCTGGAGGCGCAGGTGGCGGCGGCCGACGTGGTGCTCGACTGCTCGGACAATTTCGCCACCCGGCACGCCGTCAACCGCGCCTGCGTCAAGCATCGCAAACCGCTGGTGTCGGGGGCGGCCATCCAGTTCGACGGCCAGGTGGCGGTATTCGACCTGCGCCGGCCGGAAAACCCCTGCTACAACTGCCTGTTCCCGGAAGGGGCGGACGTGGAGGAAGTGCGCTGCGCCGTGATGGGGGTGTTCGCACCGCTCACCGGCATCATCGGCACCACCCAGGCGGCGGAGGCCCTGAAGCTGGTGGCGGGCTGCGGCCAGTCCCTGAACGGCCGGCTGTTGCTGCTGGACGGCCTGAACATGGAGTGGCGCTCCATCCAGCTCGCCAAGGACCCGGGCTGCGCCGTGTGCGGGTCGGCGTAGGTCCGATCTACGCCGGCCGCGCCAGGATGCGCAGATCCGTGCCCACCATGCGCACGTCGCGCATAGCCAGGTCGCGGCGCCCGGCCAGCTCGGTCAGTTCCGGCAGGGCGAACATGCCCCGGGCGGCGTCGCCGATCACGCAGGGCGCCAGGTAGATCAGGAATTCGTCCACCAGGCCCTCGCGCACCAGGGAGCCGTTGAGCTTGAAGCCGGCCTCGGCGTGGACTTCCCCCACGCCGCGGCGGCCCAGCTCCGCCAGCAGTTGCCCCAGATCGACCTTGCCCCGGGCATCGGGCAGCACCAGCACTTCCGCACCCCGCTGGGCCAGGGCCGCCGTCTTGGTCGCGTCCTCGACGGCGCAAGCGACCAGCACCGGGCCGCCGTCCAGGATGCGCGCGTCCGGCGATATCTCCAGCCGGCTGTCCACCACCACGCGCAAGGGCTGGCGCGGCGTGTCCACCTCGCGCACCGTGAGCCGGGGATCGTCGTCGCGCACCGTGCCGATGCCGGTGAGGATGGCGCAGGCGCGGGCGCGCCAGCGATGGCCGTCGCGCCGGGCCTCGGGGCCGGTGATCCACTGGCTGCTGCCGTTGTTCAAGGCCGTCTTGCCGTCCAGGCTGGCGGCCAGCTTGAGGCGCAGCCAGGGCCGGCCGCGGGTCATGCGCGAGACGAAGCCGATGTTGAGCTCGCGCGCCTGGGCCGCCAGCGGACCGACGGCAGTGGCGATGCCGGCGGCACGCAGCCTGGCCAGCCCCTGGCCCGCCACCTGCGGATTGGGGTCTTCCATGGCGGCCACCACCCGCGCCACGCCGGCCTGGACCAGGGCGTCGGCGCAGGGGGGCGTGCGGCCGTGGTGGCTGCAGGGTTCCAGGGTGACGTAGGCGGTGGCGCCGCGCGCGCCCTCCCCGGCCTGGCGCAGGGCATGCACTTCCGCATGGGGCTCGCCGGCGCGCTCGTGCCAGCCCTCGCCCAGCACCGCACCGTCGCGCACGACGACGCAGCCGACGCGCGGGTTGGGCGTGGTGGTGAACAGGCCGCGCTCGGCCAGCTGCAGCGCGCGGGCCATGAAGGCATAGTCGGCGGGGGAGAGGGTGTTGTCGAACATGGCGGGGCAGCCGCCGCTCGTCACGCCTTGGAAACGCGGCGCGGGCGCGGCTTCTTCACTTCGCGGATGGCCTCGCGGAATTCGTCCACGTCCTCGAAATTGCGGTATACGGAAGCGAAGCGCACGTAGGCGATCTTGTCCAGCTTGCGCAGCTCGCGCATCACCAGCTCGCCCACCTTCTCGCTGGGCACTTCCCGTTCACCCAGGGCCAGCAGCCGTTCCTCGATGCGCTCGATGGCGGCGTCTATGCTCTCGGTGGTGACCGGGCGTTTGCGCAGGGCCAGCATGAGGCTGGCCTGCAGCTTGTCGCGGTCGTAGTCGGCGCGGCTGCCGTTCTTCTTGACGATGACCGGCATCTTCAGCTCCACCCGCTCGTAGGTGGTGAAGCGCTTGTCGCAGGCGAGGCAGCGGCGCCGGCGGCGGACGGTATCCCCCTCCTCGTTCTCCCGGGTGTCTATGACCTGGGTGTTGGGATCAGCGCAGTAGGGACATTTCATGGTTGGTGACCGGTGACGGGCGACGAGTGACGAGCGCGCCTCGGCATTTTGTCACCCGTCACGCGTCACGCCTCATCTGTCACTGGCCATAGACCGGGAAGCGCCGGCACAGATCCGCCACCTTGCCGCGCACCCGCTCCAGGTTCGCCTCGTCGTTGGGATTGTCCAGCACGTCGGCGATGAGATGGGCCACCTGTTCCGCTTCGAGTTCGCTGAAGCCGCGGGTGGTCATGGCCGGCGTGCCGATGCGGATGCCGGAGGTGACGAAGGGCTTCTGGGGATCGTTGGGGATGGCGTTCTTGTTCACCGTGATGTGGGCGCGGCCCAAGGCCGCTTCCGCATCCTTGCCGGTGATGTTCTTGGGGCGCAGGTCCACCAGGAACAGGTGACAGTCGGTGCGGCCGGAGACGATGCGCAGTCCCCGCTCCTCGGACAGTACCCGCGCCATGACGCGGGCATTATCGATGACTTGCTCCTGGTAGTCGCGGAATTCGCGGCTCATGGCCTCCTTGAAGGCCACCGCCTTGGCGGCGATGACGTGCATCAGCGGGCCGCCCTGGAGCGACGGGAAGATCGACGAGTTGAGGATCTTCTCGTGCTCGGCATTGGCCAGGATCAGGCCGCCGCGCGGGCCGCGCAGGGTCTTGTGGGTGGTGGAGGTGACGAAATCGGCGATGCCCACCGGGCTGGGATAATGGCCCGCGGCGATGAGACCGGCATAATGGGCAATGTCCACCATCAGGTAGGCCCCCACTGCGTCGGCGATCTGGCGGAAGCGCTTGTAGTCGATCACCAGGGCGTAGGCCGAGGCGCCGGCCACGATCATCTTCGGCTTGTGCTCCCTGGCCAGGCGCTCCACCTCGTCGTAGTCGATCTCCTCGGTTTGCGGATGCAGACCGTAGGTAACGGCCTTGAAGATCTTGCCCGAAAGGTTGACGCTGGCGCCGTGGGTCAGGTGCCCGCCATGGGCGAGCGACATGCCCAGGATGGTGTCGCCGGGCTGCAGGACCGAGAAGTACACCGCCTGGTTGGCCTGGGAGCCGGAATGGGGCTGGACGTTGGCGTAGTCGGCACCGAACAGCTTCTTGGCCCGGTCGATGGCCAGCTGTTCCGCCGCATCCACGTATTCGCAGCCGCCGTAGTAGCGCTTGCCCGGGTAGCCTTCCGCATACTTGTTGGTGAGCTGGGAGCCCTGGGCCTCCAGCACGGCCCAGCTGACGTAGTTCTCGGAGGCGATCAGCTCGATGTGTTCCTCCTGGCGGCGGTTCTCGCCCTGGATCGCCTGCCACAGCTCGGGATCGACCTTGGCCAGGGTGTTTTGCTTGGAAAACATGGGGTTGACTTCTCGGATTCGGGGAAAAAGAAATTGTAGCACGAGCGCTTGGCGTGCCCAGGCGGCGGTCTGGGGCAAAACCTGCCGGGGGGTTCAACGGGACAGGTCGTGCTCGCCGCACAGGCGCAGCATTTCGGTGCGCGCCGCTTCCCGCAGCCGGGCGGCCTCGGCCCACTCCGTGTCCGCCGGCGCCAGGGCGGCGCCGATCTCGAGCTCGATGGGCCCGCGGCGCGGCAGCCAGGTGCCGTCGCGCAGGATATGGCGCACGCCGCGCAGCCCCGCCGCCACCGCCGGCACGCCGGCGCGCGCGGCGGCGACGAAGGCGCCCATGCGGAACGGCTTCAGCCCCGCCTCGCGGGAAAACGTCCCCTCGGGAAACACCACCAGGCTCTGGCCCGACTGCACCGCGGCGACCAGGTCGTCCACGTCCTCCGCCCCCTTGCCGGCGTCGAAGCGCTCCACGAAGCGTGTGCCCAGGCCGCGCAGGAAGGCATGGAAGAAGCCCTGGCCGGTGAGCTCGCGCTTGGCGACGAAAGCGTAGTGGGGCGGCAGCAGCGCCGTCAGCAGCGGGCCGTCCAGGTAGCTGGCATGGTTCACCAGGAGGATGTGGGGCTGGCGCGGCAGGCGCTCCAGGCCTCGCACCTCCACGGGCAGGAACACCGTCTGCAGCCAGGTGCGCGCCCCCAGCCGGGCGATGCGCCGGGCCAGGCTCGGCGGACGCAGCGTCATGACCAGCGCGGCCACCGGAAGGCCCAGCAGAGCGAACAAGGTCCAGGCATAGGCGCCGTAGGCATAGGACAGGAAATGCTGCAGGCCGAAGCGCGCCCGCGCCAGGCCCGCCTCGGCAAACAGCCGGGCCAGCACGCGCAGCCGCGACGGTGCCGCCCGGCCCACCAGCCCCTGCTCGTAGGCTTCGCGCGAGGCGGCGCGCCGGATCTTGCCGCTGGAGGTCTTCAGCACCGTGTAGGGCGGGGCCAGCACGATCTCGTCGGCGGGCATGCCGATCACGTCCAGGGCCGTTTCGTTGATGCGCCGGCGCAGGGCATCCCGCGCCCCGGGATCCTGCTCCCGCGTCTCCGCCAGCACCACCAGCCTCTCGGTGGCGCCGCCGGGGTCGGCGCTGCCGAACACCGCCACGCAGCCCTTGCGCACCCCGGGCAGTTCGCCCACCGCCTGCTCCAGTTCGTAGGGATAGATGTTGCGCCCGGCGCGGATGATGATGTCCTTGACGCGGCCGGCGAGGTACACCTCTCCCGCCATGAGATAGGCGTAGTCGCCCGTGTCCAGCCAGTCCCCCTGGAACAGCCGGCGCGTCGCCTCCGGGTTGCGGTAGTAGCCGGAGGTGGCGGACGGTCCGCGGAACTGCAGTCGGCCCACATGCCGCTCGGGCAGTTCGGCGCCGGTCCCATCCACCACACGCATCTCGTGCCCGGGCAGGGCGCGGCCGCAGGCGACGATCTCCAGGGCGTCCTCGGCTTCCCCCGCCGGCTCGGCGACCTGGCGGCGCAGGAAGGGCTCGCGCCGCACCCGGTCGATCAGGGGACCGCGTCCCAACGGCGGGAAGGCCAGGCCCACCGAGCATTCGGCCAGGCCGTAGACGGGCGTGAGGGTGGCGGGACGCAAGCCGTGGCGCGCGAAGCGGGCGTTGAAGGCCGCCAGGGTCGCCGGGCTCACCGGTTCGGCGCCATTGAAGGCCAGGCGCCAGGCGGACAGGTCCACTCCGGCCAGGTCGGCGTCGTCCAGCTTGCGCGCGCACAGCTCGTAGGCGAAGTTGGGCGCCGCCGACAGGGTGCCGCGATGGCGCGACAAGGCCTGCAGCCAGCGCGCCGGCCGCGCCAGGAAGGCGAGCGGCGACATGAGCACCAGGGGGAAACCATGGCACAGGGAGCCCAGCCAGGCGCCGATCAGCCCCATGTCGTGGTACAGGGGCAGCCAGCTCACGAACACATCCTCGGCGGTCACCGCCGCCGCCTGGCCCATGGCGCGAATATTGGCCAGCAGATTGGCATGGGTCAGCACCACGCCCTTGGGATCGCCAGTGCTGCCCGAGGTGTATTGCAGGAAGGCGACATCCTCCGGGGCAGCCCGGTACAGCAGCGGCATGGGCGCCACCGCCAGCTCCTCGGGGGTGACGATGTCGGACAGGGTGGGCACCGCCGCGCGCAGCAGCAGCGCCACCGGCTTGGCCTGGGGCACGGTGATGATGAAGGCGGCGCCGGCGTTATCCAGGATGCGGGCGTGGCGGCGCAGGTGATCCTCGATCTGGGACAGGCGCGCCGGCGGGTAGATGGGCACGGGGATGGCGCCCGCCAGCAGCACACCGAAAAAGCTGGCGAGATAGGCGCGCCCGGTGGGCAGCATGAGCGCCACCGTCTGCTTGGGCTGTAGCCCCAGCCCCACCAGTCCGGCGGCGATGCGGCGCGCCTCGTCGAACAGCGCGCCATAGGTGACGGCCTCGGCCTGGTCGCCCTCGCCGTAGAGCAGGATGTGGGTCTGCTGGGGCACTTGGGCAACGAAATGCTCCAGTACCTCGACCAGGGTTTGTGCGCCCTCCGGGAAGCCGGCCACGGCGCCGCGCACGATGTCCGGCAGCGCCGCCGCAGCCGGTATTCCCTGCCCGGCGTGCCCGAGGTAGGACAAGAGCTCGCGCGGCGTGGCCGCGTCCGACAGGGCGGCATCGGGCAGGGCGACGCCGAACTCGCGTCCCAGGCGCAGCACCAGTTCCACCCGCGCCAGGCTGTCCAGGCCCAGGTCGCGCTCCAGGTCGCTGTCCAGGGCGACCGGGCGCGGCCGGCCGGCGTGGGTCTCCTGCACCAGGCGCGCCACCACCGCCAGCAGGCGCTGGGGTGCTTCATCCTGGAGGTGGGCGGCTCGCCGCTCGGCCATGGTCCCTCTCAAGCCGGCAATTCGTCCAGGGTGTCGCTCAGGTGGCGGCAGTCGGCCCAGCGCAGCACGGACCAGGCACCTTCGGCGTATTCCAGCCAGTTGCAGGCAGCGTTGGGAATGGCGAAATCCCGCGGCGCCGTCAGCGCGCGCCCGGTGGCATGGCGGAAAGCGATGTCCAGCACGCCGCCGTGGGTGACCACCAGGATCTGCCGGCCCCGATGCTGGTGCGCCAGGGCATCGAGACAGTCGTTTACGCGCTGCGCGAAAGCCCGCAGGCTCTCGCCGCCCAGAAAGTCGAAATCGGGATCGCGCGCCTCGAAGCGCCCGTAAGCCTCCGGGTGGCGCCGGCGCGCTTCGTCATAGGTGAGCGCCTCGAAGGCGCCGTAGTGCCGCTCGCGTAGCTCGGGCCGCAGGTGCACGGGCAGGCGCAGGGCCTGCGCCACGGAGAGGGCGGTATCATGTGCCCGCTTCAGGTCGCTGCTGTAAATGGCCGCGAAGGGCTCGTCCCTGAGCCCGGCGGCGGCGCGGCGCGCCTGCTCCACGCCATTGTCATTGAGCGCAACATCGATATGGCCCTGGATGCGGCGCTGCGCGTTCCAGGCGGTTTCGCCGTGGCGGACTAAGCAAAGAATCGTTTTGCCCACACTGTTTCCTCTGTCGGCTGCAGGCCTACCGTAGGGGTTTACCCGCAAAGCCGTTCATTTTGCCTGCTTTTTGGAGGAAAATCGCGCCGGTTCAGGATCGCGGCGCGTGCGCCGACAGGAGAACATATGAACTTCCTATTGAAAATCTCTCGGTTCATCGACTGGCTCACCGAGCGGGTCGGGCGCTCCATCATCTGGCTGGTGTTGGCGGCCGTGCTGATCAGCGCCGTCAATGCCGTGGTGCGCAAGGCGTTCAACATCAGCTCCAACGCCTTTCTCGAATTGCAATGGTACCTGTTCTCCGCCATCTTCCTGCTGGGCGGCGCCTACGCGCTGTTGCATAACGAGCACGTGCGCATCGACCTGGTGGTGGGCAAGCTGAGCCCGCGCGGGCATGCCTGGGTGGATATCTTCGGCACCCTGTTCTTCCTCCTGCCGATGGCGGTCATGGTCCTGTGGCTGTCCAGCCACTTCGCACTCAGTTCCTTCCAGTCCCAGGAGATGTCGCCCAACGCCGGCGGGCTGATCGTGTGGCCGGCCAAGGCCCTGATCCCCCTCGGCTTCCTCCTGCTGGTATTGCAGGGCATGTCGGAACTCATCAAGCGGGTCGCCTTCCTCAAGGGGCTGATCGCCGACCCGGCGGAGAAGCACAAGGCGCCCACCGCCGAAGAGGAGCTCATCGAGGAACTGCGCCGGCGGCAAATGCAGGAGGAAGGCAAATGATCGAATTCATCAGCAACAACATGGCGCCCCTGATGTTCGGGGCGATGGTGATCTTCCTGCTGGTCGGCTATCCGGTCGCCTTCGCCCTGGCCGCCTGCGGGGTGTTCTTCGGCATCGTCGGCATCGAACTGGGGCTGCTGCCGCCGGCCCTGTTCGGCGCCATGCCCGACCGTATCTGGGGCATCATGTCCAACGACACCCTGCTGGCGATCCCGTTCTTCACCTTCATGGGCCTGATACTGGAACGCAGCGGCATGGCCGAGGACCTGCTCGACACCATCGGCCAGTTGTTCGGCCCGGTGCGCGGCGGCTTGGCCTTCGCCGTCATCTTCGTGGGCGCCATGCTCGCCGCCACCACCGGCGTGGTGGCCGCCTCGGTCATTTCCATGGGCCTGATCTCCCTGCCCATCATGCTGCGCTACGGCTACGACCAGCGGCTCGCCACGGGCGTCATCGCCGCCTCCGGCACCCTGGCGCAGATCATTCCGCCCAGCCTGGTGCTGATCATCATGGCCGACCAGCTGGGCCGCTCGGTGGGCGACATGTACAAGGGCGCCTTCATCCCGGGCTTTGTGCTCACGGGTCTGTACGTCGCCTACGTGGTGCTGGTCACCCTGGTCAAGCCCAAATGGGCGCCGGCCCTGCCGGCGGAGGCGCGCACCATCAAGGAACCCGGCGGCAGCAGCGGCGTGCCGTCCCTGCTAATCCTTACCGTGCTGTCGGTCGCCTCGGCGGTAGGCTTCGCCTACAACTACCCCAAAGCCGATGCGCCCACCGACGAAGTGATCGTGGTGTGCCTGTCGGTGGGCGTGGGCGTGGCCTTCGTGCTGGCGGTGATCAACAAGCTGCTGCGCCTGAACCTGTTGTCGCGCATGGCGGAGAAGGTCACTTTCGTGCTGATCCCGCCGCTGGCCCTGATCTTCCTGGTGCTGGGCACCATCTTCCTGGGTGTGGCCACCCCCACCGAGGGCGGCGCCATGGGCGCCACCGGCGCCCTGATCATGGCGTTGTCGCGCAAGCGTCTGAACCTGCAGCTCATGAAGCAGGCCATGACCTCCACCGCCAAGCTCACCGCCTTCGTGGTGTTCATCCTGGTGGGCGCACGCGTGTTCAGCCTGACGTTCTACGGAGTGGACGGCCATGTGTGGGTCGAACATCTGCTGACCGACCTGCCCGGCGGACAGGTGGGCTTCCTGATCGTGGTGAACATCCTGGTGTTCCTGCTGGCCTTCTTCCTCGACTTCTTCGAGCTGGCGTTCATCGTGGTGCCGCTGCTGGGGCCGGTGGCGGAGAAGCTGGGCATCGACCTCATCTGGTTTGGCGTGCTGCTGGGGGTGAACATGCAGACCTCGTTCATGCATCCGCCCTTCGGCTTCGCCCTGTTCTACCTGCGCAGCGTGGCGCCGAAGTCGGTGAAGACCACGGACATCTACTGGGGGGCCGTTCCCTTCGTGGTCATCCAGGTAATCATGGTCGGCCTGGTGATCGCCTTCCCGCAGATGGTCACCATGGGCCTGGGCAAGCAGGAAAAGATCGACCTGGAGAAGATAAAGATCGAGATTCCGGTGACCGACTACGGCACCCAGGAAGACCAGCCGCCCCAGGAGGAGGGCAAGCCCGGCGACGGCGCGGCCGCCCCGGCGGACGAAGACCCCATGGCGGCGATCCAGCGGGCACTCAAGGAGGAGGCAGCCAAGCAAGGCAGCGGCAAGCCCGCCGGCCAGTAGTCGCAGAGCTACGCTTAATTCGGCCCCGCTGCGGCGGGGCTTTTTCTTGGCTGCGGCCGGCAATGGCGCGTAGACTAGGCACCCCCAAGAAAACGATGGAGCACCGCTTGTCCAACGCCTCGTTCGCCTCGAATTCTCCATCCGCCGGCCGCGGCCGCTTCGCCGCGCTTACCCTGGGCGCCCTGGGGGTGGTGTTCGGCGACATCGGCACCAGCCCCCTGTACGCCTTCAAGGAAGCTTTCGGCGGCCACCATGCGCTGCCGGTCACCGAAGCACACGTCCTGGGCGTACTGTCGATGATCTTCTGGGCCGTCACGCTGATCGTTTCCCTCAAGTACCTGTTGTTCGTCCTGCGCTTCGACAACCAGGGCGAGGGGGGCGTCCTGGCCCTGCTGGCCTATTCCGGCCGCCTCACGCGCGGTCACGGGAGGCTGCACTGGGTCGCGGCGGTCATCGCCATCTTCGCCGCCTCCCTGTTCTTCGGCGATGCGGTGATCACGCCCGCCATCTCGGTGCTGTCGGCGGTGGAGGGGCTAGCGGTCGCCACGCCTGCCCTTGCCCACTGGGTGGTTCCGCTCACCATCGCCATCCTCGTTGCCTTGTTCGCCATCCAGCACCACGGCACGGGCGGCGTGGGCCGCTACTTCGGGCCGATCACGGTGGCCTGGTTCCTGACGCTGGCCTGGCTCGGGCTGGCTAGCATTGTGCAAACGCCGGGCATCCTGGCGGCGCTCGATCCGCGCCACGCCCTCGCCTTCGCCGTGGAAGCCCCGGGAGCGGCCTTCCTGGCACTGGGCGCGGTATTCCTCACCCTGACCGGAGGCGAGGCGCTGTACGCCGACATGGGGCACTTCGGGCGCGGGCCCATCCGCATCGGCTGGTTCGGCCTGGTGTTCCCGTCGCTGATGTTGAACTACCTGGGGCAGGGGGCGCTGGTGCTGCGCGATCCCGCTGCCGTGAAGAACCCCTTCTACCTGCTGGCGCCGGAGCCGCTGCTGCTGCCCCTGGTAGGGCTCGCCACCGCCGCCACCGTGATCGCCTCCCAGGCGACCATCTCCGGCGCCTTCTCGGTGACCCAGCAGGCCTCCCGCCTGGGCTATATGCCCCGCATCCCGGCGAAGCACACGTCCGAATCGGAACGCGGTCAGATCTATATCCCCCAAATGAACTGGACGATGCTCTTTGTCGTGGTGCTGCTGGTGCTGGGTTTCGGCTCCTCATCCAACCTGGCCGCAGCCTACGGCATCGCCGTGTCCGCGACCATGCTCCTGGAAACCGGGCTCGTGGCCATGGTCGCGTGGGCCCTGATGCCGCGTGTGCGCCCCCTCCTGGCCGCGGGCCTGCTTACCGTGGGACTCGTGGAATTCCTGTTCCTCGCTTCCAACGCCACCAAGATTGCCGCCGGCGGCTGGTTCCCGCTGCTGTGCGGCCTGGCCATCTTCACCATGCTCTCCACCTGGAAGCGGGCGGGCGAGATCATCGAGTCGAATGAGGCACGGCGGCGCGTACTCCTGGAAGGTTTCTTCGAGCATTTGGGCGACGTGGCCCGGGTGCCTGGGACGGCCATCTACCTTTCCGCCGATCCCCACTGCGTGCCCACCACCCTGCTGCACAATCTCAAGCACAACAAGGTGCTGCACGAACGCATCCTGTTCGTCACCATCGTCACCGAAGACCAGCCGCGCATTCCCGACAAGGAACGCACCGAAGTGCACGTGCTGGAGCCCAAGCGGCTGTACCAGGTGACGCTCCATTACGGCTTCATGGAAGACCCGGACATGATGCAGGCGCTTAAGCTGCTGGACAACCACGGACTGCGCTTCGATCTCTACGACACCACCTTCTTCCTGGGCAAGTCCACCATCGCCCGTGCCCAGAAGCGGGGGCTGTTCACCTGGCGCCGGGAGCTGTTCCGCTGGATGCAGCGCAATGCGCCAAGCGCCGTCGAATACTTCAACATCCCCGCTGACCGGGTGATCGAGCTCGGCACGCGCATCACCGTATAAGAAAAAGAAACCCCGCTTGCGCGGGGTTTCCTGTACTACGGAGTGACTCGGTCGGCTATGGCCGGACTTACATCTCCATGCCCATGCCGCCCATGCCGCCCATGCCACCCATGCCGGCACCGCCGGCGGCGGGCTTCTCTTCCACCAGCTCGGCCACCATGGCGTCGGTGGTGAGCATCAGGCCGGCCACGGAGGAGGCGTTCTGCAGGGCCGTGCGGGTCACCTTGGTCGGGTCCAGCACGCCCATCGCCACCATGTCGCCGTACTCGCCGGTCTGGGCGTTGTAGCCGTAGTTGCCCTTGCCCTCGACCACCTTGTTCACCACCACGCTGGGCTCGTCGCCGGCGTTGGCGGCGATTTCGCGCAGGGGCTGCTCCAGGGCGCGCAGCACGATCTTGATGCCCGCGTCCTGGTCATGGTTGTCGCCCTTGAGGTTGCCGATGGCCTGGCGGGCACGAATCAGCGCAACACCGCCGCCGGGAACGATGCCCTCTTCCACCGCAGCGCGGGTGGCGTGCAGGGCGTCCTCGACGCGCGCCTTCTTCTCCTTCATTTCCACCTCGGTGGCGGCACCCACCTTGATCACCGCCACGCCGCCGGCCAGCTTGGCGACGCGCTCCTGCAGCTTCTCGCGGTCATAGTCGGAGGTGGCTTCCTCGATCTGCACGCGGATCTGCTTGACGCGCGCCTCGATGTTCTTGGGATCGCCGGCGCCGTCGATGATGGTGGTGTTCTCCTTCGCCACCTCGATGCGCTTGGCCTGGCCCAGATCCTTCAGGGTGGCCTTCTCCAGGGTGAGCCCGACTTCCTCGGCGATCACCTGGCCGCCGGTGAGGATGGCGATGTCTTCCAGCATGGCCTTGCGGCGGTCGCCGAAGCCTGGGGCCTTGACGGCGCAGGTCTTCAGGATGCCGCGGATGTTGTTCACCACCAGGGTGGCGAGCGCCTCGCCTTCCACGTCCTCGGCCACGATCAGCAGCGGACGGCCGGCCTTGGCCACCTGCTCGAGCACGGGCAGCAGGTCGCGGATGTTGGAGATCTTCTTGTCATGCAGCAGGACGTAGGGGTTCTCCAGGACGGCGATCTGCTTGTCCGGGTTGTTGATGAAGTAGGGCGACAGATAGCCGCGGTCGAACTGCATGCCCTCGACCACTTCCAGCTCGTTCTGCAGGCTCTTGCCGTCCTCGACGGTAATGACGCCTTCCTTGCCCACCTTGTCCATGGCGTCGGCGATGATCTTGCCGATGTCGGTGTCGGCGTTGGCGGAGATGGCGCCCACCTGGGCGATCTCGGTGGAGGTGGTGCAGGGCTTGGAGATCTTCTTCAGTTCCTCGACCACGGCGATGACCGCCTTGTCGATGCCGCGCTTCAGGTCCATCGGGTTCATGCCCGCGGCGACATACTTCATGCCTTCGCGTACGATGGACTGGGCCAGCACGGTGGCGGTGGTGGTGCCGTCACCGGCCACGTCGGAGGTCTTGGACGCCACTTCCTTGACCATCTGGGCGCCCATGTTCTGGAACTTGTCCTTCAGCTCGATTTCCTTGGCCACGGACACGCCGTCCTTGGTCACCGTGGGGGCGCCGAAGGAGCGCTCCAGCACCACGTTGCGGCCCTTCGGGCCCAGGGTTACCTTGACGGCGTCGGCCAGGATGTTGACGCCTTCCACCATGCGGTGGCGGGCGGAATCACCAAACTTAACCTCTTTTGCAGGCATTGCTTCTTCTCCTCAATAAACCTTGGATCTCTGTACTTGCCGAGGCGCTCAGTCCTCGATCACACCCATGATGTCTTCTTCGCGCATGACGAGGAGTTCCTCGCCCTGCACCTTGACAGTCTGACCGGCGTACTTGCCGAACAGCACGCGGTCGCCCACCTTGACGTCCAGCTTGCGCACCTCGCCGCTGTCCAGGACCTTGCCGTTGCCCACGGCGATCACTTCGCCCTGATCGGGTTTCTCGGCGGCGGTGTCGGGGATGACGATGCCGGACGCGGTCTTGCGCTCGTCTTCCAGGCGCTTGACGATCACGCGGTCATGCAAAGGACGGATTTTCATAGAGTTAGCTCCTCTCTACAGGTCTGTTTTTGAGTGCGGACGGGTCCGCAGGAGAAAAACCGATCGATTAGCACTCGCTGCTAACGAGTGCTAATAATAAGGGTCGATGGGCGGGATTTCAAGGTCGATTTCACTCTCTAAGCGGAACCATGCCTCCCACTCCCGGCGCGCACCCTCTCGATTCTTTCCACCCGGCCGTGGCCGGCTGGTTCGCCCGCAGCTTTGCCGCGCCCACCGAACCCCAGGCCCGGGCGTGGCCGGCCATCCGGGCGGGGCGCCACGTGCTGATTGCCGCCCCCACCGGCTCCGGCAAGACCCTGGCGGCCTTCCTCGCCGCCATCGACGCCCTGGTGCGCCAGGGTCTGGCGGGCGGGCTGGCGGACGAGACCCGGGTGGTCTATGTGTCGCCGCTGAAGGCCTTGTCCAATGACATCCAGCGCAACCTGGAGGCGCCTCTGGCCGGCATCCGCGAGGAATTGCGCGCGCGCGGGCTGCCCGACTTGGGCCTGCGCACCCTGGTGCGCACCGGCGACACTCCCGCCGCCGAGCGCGAACGCATGCGCCGGCGCCCGCCCCACATGGTGGTGACCACGCCCGAGTCCCTGTATGTCCTGCTGGGCTCCGAGTCGGGCCGCAGGATGCTCGCCACCACGCGCACGGTGATCGTGGACGAGATCCACGCCCTGGCGCCCAACAAGCGCGGCGCCCACCTGGCCCTGTCCCTGGAGCGCTTGGCGGCCCTGGCCGGCGACCGGCTGGTGCGGGTGGGTCTGTCGGCCACCCAGAAACCCATCGGGGAGGTGGCGCACTTCTTGGTGGGCGCGGACCCGGCGGCCGAGTGCACCATCATCGACACGGGCCACGCGCGCCCGCGCGACCTGGCCCTGGAAGTCCCGGCCTCGCCCCTGGAGGCCGTCATGTCCAACGAGGTGTGGCAGGAGGTCTATGGGCGGCTGGCGCAGCTGATCTCCGAGCACCGCACCACCCTGGTGTTCGTGAACACGCGCCGCCTGGCGGAGCGCGTCACGCGCCACCTGTCGGAGCGCCTGGGCGGCGAGCGGGTGGCGGCCCACCACGGCAGCCTGGCGAAAGAGCAGCGCCTGGCGGCCGAGCAGCGGCTCAAGCAGGGCGAGCTGCAGGCCCTGGTGGCCACCGCATCCCTGGAGCTGGGCATCGACATCGGCGAGGCGGATCTGGTGTGCCAGCTCGGCTCGCCCCATGCCATCGCCACTTTCCTGCAGCGGGTGGGGCGCTCCGGCCACGCAGTCACCGGCACGCCCAAGGGGCGGCTGTTTCCGCTCACACGCGACGACCTGGTGGAGTGCGCGGCGCTGCTGGACGCCGTGCGCCGGGGCGAGCTGGACCGGCTGCATATCCCCGGAGAGCCCCTGGACGTGCTGGCGCAGCAGATCGTGGCCGAGGCGGCCTGTGCCGAGTGGGATGCCGACGCCCTGTACGAGCGGCTGCGCCGTGCCTGGCCTTATCGCAACCTGGAGCGCAACCGTTTCGACCAGGTGGTGCGCATGCTCGCCGAGGGCTACAGCACGCGCCGCGGCCGCCGCGGCGCCCTGGTGCACTACGACGCGGTGCATGGCCGGCTGCGGCCCCGGCGCGGCGCGCGCCTGACGGCGCTCACCTGCGGCGGCACCATTCCCGACAATGCCGACTACCAGGTGATCCTGGAGCCTGCCGCCCAGTTCGTCGGCACGGTGAACGAGGACTTCGCCGTGGAGAGCCTGGCGGGCGACGTGTTCCAGCTGGGCAACAGCTCCTACCGTATCCTGCGGGTGGAGCGGGGCATCGTGCGCGTGGAGGACGCCCACGGCGTGCCGCCCAACATCCCTTTCTGGCTGGGGGAGGCGCCCGGCCGCAGCGACGAGCTGTCCCAGGCGGTGTCGCGCCTGCGCGCCGAAGTGGCGCAGCGCCTGCCCGAAGGCCGGGTGCTGCCCTGGCTGCGGGATACCGTCGGCATAACGGAAGCGGCAGCGCGCCAGCTGGTGGAGTACCTGGCGGCGGCCCGGGCGGCCCTGGGCGAGCTGCCCACCCAGGACAGCGTCGTCCTGGAGCGCTTCTTCGACGAGACGGGCGGCATGCAACTGGTGATCCACTCGCCCTATGGCAGCCGGGTGAACCGTGCCTGGGGGCTGGCGCTGCGCAAGCGCATGTGCCGCAAGTTCAACTTCGAGCTGCAGGCGGCCGCCACCGAGGACAACATCGTGCTGTCCCTCACCGGCGTGCATAGCTTCGCCCTGGAGGAGGTGGCGCACTACCTGCGGGCGGCCACGGTGCGCCCCCTGCTCGTCCAGGCCCTGCTCGATGCGCCCATGTTCCTCACCCGCTGGCGCTGGGTGGCCAGCGTCGCCCTGGCGCTGCCGCGCTTTCGCGGCGGCAGAAAGGTGCCACCGCAGCTCATGCGCATGGACGCGGAGGATCTGATCGCCGCCATCTTCCCCGAGCAGCTGGCCTGCGCCGAGAACCTGGCGGGCGAGCGGGAGATTCCCGACCATCCCCTGGTGCTGCAAACTCTATCCGACTGCCTGCACGAGGCCATGGACGCCGACGGCCTCGTGCGCCTCCTGGCCGGCCTCGAATCGGGCGCCATCCGAGTGGTGGCGCGGGAGCTCACCGAACCCTCGCCCCTGGCCCAGGAGGTGCTGTCCGCCCGGCCCTATGCCTACCTGGACGACGCGCCCCTGGAAGAGCGCCGCACCCAGGCGGTGATGAGCCGGCGCTGGCTCGACCCGGAAACCGCCGCCGATCTCGGCCGCCTCGACGCCGAGGCCATTGAGCGCGTACGCGAGGAAGCCTGGCCCGACGCCGCCAACGCCGACGAACTGCACGATGCGCTCCTGTGGCTGGGCTGTCTCACCACCGAGGAAGTTCAGGCGCGCCTCGAGTGGGCCGGGCTGCTGGAGGCTCTGGCGGCTGCCGGACGGGCGACCCGCCTGCTCCAGGGTGGCGGGCTGTGGATCAGCGCCGAGCGCCTGCCCCGGTTCCGCGCCCTGTTCCCCGACGCAGCCATCAAGCCGGCGATCGCCCCACCCGCGGACGAGGACTGGTCGCGGGACCGCGCCCTGATCGAGGTCGTACGCGGCCGGCTGGAGGGGCTGGGGCCGGTCACCCTGGGCCAGCTGGCCTCCTCCCTGGCTCTGCCCCGGGGCGACATCGTCGGGGCGCTGGCGGCCCTGGAAGCGGAGGGCTTCGCCCTGCGCGGCCGCTTCACGCCCGAGGCCGCCGACGACGAATGGTGCGAGCGCCGCCTGCTGGCGCGCATCCATCGCTACACCCTGAAGCGCCTGCGCGCCGAGATCGAGCCGGTGTCGGCGCGGGACTTCCTGCGCTTTTTGTGCGACTGGCAGCACGCGACCCTGGAGGCACGCATGGAAGGCCCGGATGCGGTGGCGGCCGTCGTCACGCAACTGGAAGGCTTCGAAGCGCCGGCCGGCGCCTGGGAGACGGAGATCCTGCCGGCGCGCCTGGCCGAGTACGAACCTGCCTGGCTGGATGACCTGTGCCTGGCCGGGCGCATCAGTTGGGCGCGGCTGAAACCGCGCAGCCCGGCGCCCGACAAGGGCGGCGTCACGCCCGTGCGCACCACGCCCATCACCCTGCTGGCGCGGCGCCACGTGCGCCTGTGGAGCGCCCTGGCGCAAGCGCCCGAACCGGGCCAGCTGAGCGCCCGCGCCCGGGCCGTGGCCGAGTGCATACGGGAGCACGGCGCCTCCTTCTTCGACGAGCTGGTGGAAGGAAGCGGCCTGCTGCGCACCCAGGTGGAAGAAGCCCTGGCCGAGCTGGTGGCGGTCGGCCTGGTGAGCTCGGACAGCTTCGCCGGGCTGCGGGCGCTGCTGGTGCCCTCCGACCGGCGCAAGCCCTTCGCCGGGGCCAAGCGGCGCCGGCGCACGGCGCTGTTCGGCATGGAGGACGCGGGCCGCTGGGCCCTGGCGCGGCGCAGCCATATGGCGGCGACCAGCGGGGAGGCCATCGAGCATGCCGCGCGCACCTTGCTGCGCCGCTACGGCGTGGTGTTCCGCCGCCTGCTGGAGCGGGAGGCCGGCTGGCTGCCGCCCTGGCGCGAGCTGCTGGGCTGCTACCGCAAGCTGGAGGCGCGCGGGGAGATCCGCGGCGGGCGCTTCGTCGCCGGCTTCTCGGGCGAGCAGTTCGCCCTGCCGGAGGCCATCGCCCCCCTGCGCGAGGCGCGGCGCAAGCCGCCCTCGGACGCCTGGGTGTCCCTGTCGGGCGCCGACCCCCTCAATCTCATCGGCATTGTCACGCCCGGGCCCAGGCTGGCGGCGCTCACCGGCAACCGCCTGCTGCTGCGCGACGGCCTTCCGGTCGCGTGGCTGGCGGGCGGCGAAGTGCACTTCCTGGAGACCCTGGAGCCGCGCGCCCAATGGGAGGCACGCAATGCCCTGCTGCGCCGGGCGGTGCCGCCCATGCTGGCGGACTTGTAGAATCTCCCCGGCAAACTTTTTCGTGTTCAAGAAATGAAGAACCTCATTGGCGCCGCGCTGCGTCTGGCCGTGCTGGCCATGGGCCTGCTGTCCGCGGCGGCAGCGCCCGCCCAGGGCTGGCCGCAGGAGCGGCTGCCTGCGCCCGTGGCCCAGGCCCTGCGTGCCGCCGCCATCCCGCCCGCCCACGTGGCGCTGGTGGTGCAGGAGGTGGACGCGCGCCTGCCGCGCATCAGCCATAACGCGGACCAGCCCATGAATCCCGCCTCGGTGATGAAGCTGGTCACCACCTATGCCGCCCTGGAACTGCTGGGGCCCGCCTACACCTGGCGCACCGAAGTCTATGCCGACGGCGCCATCGACAACGGCGTGCTGGCGGGCGACCTGGTGCTGCGCGGCTCGGGCGATCCCAAGCTCACCCTGGAGAATTTCTGGCTGCTGCTGCGCCAGTTGCGGGAGCGGGGCATCCGCGACATCCGCGGCGACCTGGTGCTGGACCGCAGCGCCTTCGCGCCCCTGGCCCACGATCCGGCCGCCTTCGACCAGGAGCCCCTGCGGCCCTACAACGTGGGGCCGGACGCGCTGCTGCTCAACTACAAGACCGTGCGCCTGCAGTTCGTACCCGACGGCAGCAGAAATGCGGTGACGGTCACCGCCGAACCCCATCCGCCCCAGCTGGACCTGGTGAACCTGCTGCGCCTGGCCGACGGTCCGTGCCACGATTGGCGCGCCGACCTGCGGGTCGATGCCCTGCCCACGGCCGGCGGTGCACGCCTGGTCCTTACCGGCACCTATCCCGTGGCCTGCGGCGAGCGCCAGCGCCATTTCAGCCTGCTGGAGCATGGCCAGTACGTGCTGGGCGTGTTCCGGCAGTTGTGGGAGGAGCTGGGGGGCAGGCTGCACGGCGGCCTGCGCGAAGGCCCGGTGCCGGCCGCGGCGCAGCTGGTGGCCGTGGCCCAGTCGCCCACCCTGGCGGAAATCGTGCGCGACGTGAACAAGTTCAGCAACAACGTCATGGCGCGCCAGTTGCTGCTCACCCTGGGCGCGGAACGGGTGCGCAAGCCGGCCCAGCCCCAGGATGGCGAACTGGCGGTGCGCGCCTGGTTGCTGGACAAGGAGCTGCGCTTTCCCGAACTGGTGCTCGACAACGGCTCCGGCCTGTCACGCGCCGCGCGCATCAGCGCCGACAGCCTGGCGCGCCTGCTCGCCGCCGCCTACCACAGCCCGGTGATGCCGGAGTTCATCGCCTCCCTGCCGGTGGTGGCGGTGGACGGCACCATGAAGAAGCGCGTCACCGACAAGAGCGTCGCCGGCCACGCCCACATCAAGACCGGCACCCTGGAAAGCGTGCGCGCCATCGCCGGCTATGTGCTGGACCGGCGCGGCCGGCGCCAGGTGGTGGTGTTCCTGGTGAACCATGCCAACGCCGCCGCGGCCCAGCCGGCCCAGGATGCCCTGCTGCAGTGCGTGTTCGAGCGCGCCTGCTGATGCGCCGCGCAGCCTATCGCTCCCTGCCCGCCTCCTGGAAGGCCTTCTGCACGGGGGACAACAGATACTCCATCACGGTGCGGTTGCCCTGGTGGATCTCCGCCACCACCTGCATGCCCGCGGCCAGGCGCAGGCGGCTGCCGTCGGCCTCCAGGTATTGGGTAGCCAGACGCACCAGGGCCTTGTAGCGCAGCGCCGGATCGGCCGCGCCGCCATCGCCCCCGGAGGGAGGATTGCCTGCCTCGGCGGCATCCGGACCCACGTGGATCACCGTACCGTCGATCATGCCGTACTTCTGGAACGGGTAGGCGGCCAGCTTGAGCTTGACCCGCTGATCCCGGTGCACGAAGCCCACATCCTCGTTCTTCACCAGCACTTCGGCCTGCAGCGGTTCGTCGTGGGGCACCAGGGACATGAGCACCGTGCCGGGCGCCACCACCGTGCCGACGGTATGGGTCGCCAACTCCTTGATGATGCCCCGCTGCGGTGCGCGCAGGTCCAGAAGCGCCGATTTGTGCTCGATCTTGTCCCGCTCCTCGCGCAGCCGGCGGAACTGGGACTCGGTCGCCACGCGCTCGTTTTGCAGCTCGCTGTGGTAATTGGAAGTGACCTGGGCGATCTTGCGCTCGCTGGCGGCCAGCGTCGCTCTGAGGCTGGCCACCGTCGCCTCCTGGGCGCGCAAGTCCTGCTCCCTTTCGATGCGCTCGCGCTGCCTTTCCTCGACCGCGAGAGGACTGAAGAAGCCCTCCTTGCCCAGCTTCTCGTAGGCGGCTGCGGCCCTCCGGTAGCTGGGCAGGGTCTCCTTGAGCTTGCGCAACACTTCCTCCGCGGCGGCGAGATCATGCCGGGTCTTGGCGAGGATCGCCTGCTCCTGGGCCAGGGCATCGAGATACGCCTGGCGGTGGGCCGCATGCTGTTGCGCCACCTGGGCGAACAGGTCCGGCGGGTCGCCGGCGGCGGCACGCATGGGCAGCCCCGCCAGCTCGGCATCGATGCGGCGCAACTGCAGGCGCTTGAGATCGAACTCCTGGCGGATGGTGCGGGCGTCGGCCTCGGTCAGTCTCGCGTCCATGCGCATCAGCACCTGGCCGGCCGCCACCGCCTGCCCCTCGCGCACCAGGATTTCCTGCACGATGCCGGCTTCCGCCGGCTGCACGATCTTGACGTAGGTCTGGGGCACCAGCCGCCCCTCGGCCGAGGCCACCACATCGAGCTTGCCGAAGCAGGCCCAGGCGAGCAGGATGGCCAACAGCGCCGCCACGCTGTAGAGCAGCGCCCGCGGCAAACCGGCCGGCGGCGCCTCCTGGATGGCAAGCAGGCCCGGCGCGAAATCCAGGGCCTCCCGGGACAAGGGCTTCATAGGCCGTATCAATGGCTGGCGGGCGGCGGCGCCGGCGGCCACTCGGCCACGGTTACCGCCCCCGGTCTGGCCGGGTCGGGCAGCAGCGCGCACACGGGCCTGCCCGGAAACACCGTCTCGCGCAGCTCTTTGAGGGTCTCCTCGAGCTGGCCGAAGGGCGCCACGGCGTCGATGATCCATACATGCTCACCGCACTGCCACTCGTGGGGCGCGATTCTCGGCAGGGCGCCGCGCAGGCGCGCAGCCACCGCGTCGTTGACCAGCGCCCAGGTGACAAAGGCATAGGGCAGTCCGGCCTTGGTATAGAGGCGGCACTGGTCGAGCACGATGGGCGGCAGCAAGGCCCAGTCGGTGTCCGCCAGGAACATGAATTTCTTCACCGGGTCGCGTGCATACAGCCACAGGGCCGGGCCCAGGATCGGCAGTTTGGCCAGGGCACCCTTGGCCTGTTCGAGGGCCGCAAGCGCGGCCGCCTCGCTAGTCTTGTCAGTCATGGCTGCTCCAATGGTTGAAGTTAGCTGATCCGATGCACGCAATCTTCGAAACGGCTACCCACGGTCTGCGCCTGGCTGCCGAAGCCGGGATCGCGCAGCACCTGCTGCACCGCCCCCGGCGACATGGTGAGCAGGCTGTCTTGCGCGTAGCGCACCGCAAGCTCGCCGCCCAGGGCTGCCTGGTCGCTGCCGCCCAGGTGAGCGTCGAGCAGTCCGTTCATCAGCGACCAGGCGGACAGCCGCGGCTGGGCGGCCTGGGCGGCGTCGAACGCCTCGACCAGCGCCCGGAAGTCGAAACGGTCCGCCTTCCTCCCGGACGGCGCCCGCCAGCCGTCATCGATGAGCTGCAGGGTCACGAAGTTGCGGTTGGCTTCAAGGGCATACCAGTCCTTGAAGGTGATCCGGTCGCCCCGGCCGGCATCCAGCACCAGGTCCTGGCCGCTCCTGCGGAATCGGAGATCTTCCGCTTCGATGCCGCCGCCCAGGGAGAGCGTGTTGCGCGCGCCGACACCCGGCAGGATCGTGTCGCGGCCGTCGCTCCGGTTGAAGGCGATGACGTTGGCGCCGCCGCCTGCCTGGAGGGTGTCGTCGTGCTTGCCCCCGGCGATGAAATCGTTGCCGGCACCGGCCTCGATCCGGTCGTCCTGCTGGCCGCCGAACAAGGCATTGTTGCCGCCCAGGTCACGCAACAGGTCGCGCCCCTGGGCGCCGGCCAGGATGTCGGTGCCGCAGCCGCCGTCCAGCACGTCGTCGCCGGTAGCGCCCTGGAGGTAATCGTCGCCCCCCTCGCCGAACACCGTGTCGCCGCCCGGTCCGGCATAGACCGTGTCGTGGCCCGTGCCCGCCCGGATGGTGTCGTTGCGCGGCCCGGCGTAGATGACGTCGTCGTCGCGGCCCGTGGTGATCGTGCGCTGCCAGGGGCGCGGATGCCAGTAGCGCGTCTTGATCAGCAGGTCGTCGAAGGTTTTGATGCTGCCGTCGGCGAACTGGAAGCGCTCGATGGGCGAGACAAAGCCGCCGCGGGCATCGACGCCCACCTCGAAGTCGAAGCCCTGGTCCTGCTGCTCGCAGCCGCCGGCGTTGAGCACGCGCACCCGGGCCGTGAAGACACTGCCGGATTCGCTGACGCGCAGGGCCAGGTTGTCGAGGGAAAGGCCGGCGCCGAAGCGCACCGTGTCCGTTCCGGCTGTCTCCTCGATCCGGTCCAGCCCGTCGCCGGGATTGACGAGGTAGGTATCGTCGCCCGTGCCGCCGATCAGGAGGTCGTTGCCGGCGCCGCCACTGAGGAGGTTGGCGCCGGTGTTGCCGGTGAGCACGTTGTCGAGGCCATTGCCGCCGGCGCTGATGTTGCCGTTGCCCCTGAGGATCAGGTTCTCCACATGCTCAGGCAGAACATAACTTACGCTGGAGTAAATCGTGTCCACACCCTCAAAGGCGGCCTCGAACACCGCGTCCTGCCCGTCGTCGACGAGGTAGTCGTCGTCGCCGGCGCCGCCCATCATGGCATCGGCGCCGAGACCACCGTCCAGCCTGTTGGCACCGCTGTTGCCCACGAGGACGTTGTCCAGGGCGTTGCCGGTGGCATCCAGCGCCTCGCCACCCAGCAGCTCGAGACGCTCCACGTATTCGGGGGCGGTCAGGCTGATCCTGGTGCGAACGGTATCGTAGCCGCCGCCAGCGGCCTCTTCGACCAGATCGCCTACCTGGTCCACATAGTAGACGTCGTCGCCTCCATTGCCGCTCATGCGGTCGGCGCCGGCGGTGCCATCGAGCAAGTTGGCGGCATCGTTGCCCGTCAGGACGTTGTCCAGGTTGTTGCCGGTCCCGTTGATCGCCATGGCACCGGTCAATGTAAGACGCTCCACGTGCTCAGGTAGCACGAAACTGATGGAGGAGAGCACGGAATCGAGGCCGGCATCCGCTGTCTCGACCACCGTGTCGCCAAGATTGTCAACGATGTACCCGTCATCCCCCGCGCCGCCCGCCATAGCGTCGGCCCCGGCACCACCTTCGAGAATGTTGTTGCCGGCGTTACCGGCAAGCAAGTTGTCGAGCTCGTTGCCGGTGCCGGCGATGTCGGCGCTGCCCGTGAGGGTCAGGTTCTCGACGTTGGCCGAAAGCACATAGCTCACCCTGGAGAGTACCGTATCGACGCCCTCGGCGGCGTTCTCGATGACCCCATCGCCCACGTCATCGATCACGTAGGTGTCGTCCCCGGCCCCACCGGCCAGGGTATCGGCGCCGCCACCGCCGTCCAGCAGGTTGCTGCCGCCGTTGCCGATGAGGCGGTTATCCAGCGCATTGCCGATGGCGTCCATGTCCGCCGTCCCGGTCAGGGCCAGGTTCTCGACGTTATCCGACAAGGTGTGGGAGACGCTGGCGTAAACGGTGTCGGTGCCGCCGCCCAGATCCTCGACCACCACGTCAACCGCATTGTCGACACTGTAGGTGTCGTCGCCGCCGCCACCGCTCATGAAGTCCGTGCCGGCGCCGCCGTCCAGGACGTTGTTGCCGCTGTTGCCCGTCAGGCGGTTGTCCAGCCCGTTGCCGATGGCATTAACATCGGCGCCACCCGTGAGGACGAGGTTTTCGGCGTTGTCGGGCAGCGCGTAGGATACGCTCGCGAAGAGAGTGTCGCTGCCTTCGCCGGCGTTCTCCACCACCGTGTCGCTCGCGTTGTCGATCACATACTGGTCGTCGCCCTGACCGCCGACCAGGATGTCTGTCCCCAGACCCCCATCCAGACGGTTGTCGCCGTCGTTGCCCATCAGCACGTTGTCCAGCTCGTTGCCGGTGCCGTCGATGGCGCCGGAGCCGGTGAGAACCAGCTTTTCAACATTGGCGGCCAGGGCATGGGTGACGCCGGCCCTGACCGTGTCCACGCCCTCGCCCGCTGCTTCGACAATGCCATCGCCGGCATTGTCGACGATGTAGCTGTCGTCACCGCCGCCCCCCGCCAGGGTGTCGCCGCCAAGGCTGCCATCGAGGATATCGTTGCCGGCGCCGCCGACAAGGATATTGGATCCCGCGTTGCCGACGAGAACGTTGTCGAGTTCGTTGCCATAACCCGAAAGAGGGGCCGCGCCAGTGAGGGTCAACTTCTCCAGGTTGGCGCCGAGGACGTAGTCGATCGACGCCCGCACGGTATCGACGCCTTCGCCAGGGTTCTCCGCGATCGTGTCGGCCGCATGGTCCACCACGTAGATATCGTCCCCGGTGCCGCCGATCATGTCGTCGGCGCCTTCGCCCCCGTCCAGCAGATCCGAGCCCTCGCCGCCGTCGAGGCGGTCATGGCCTTCGTTGCCGCCCAGCACGTCGTCTCCGGCGGCGCCAAACAAGGCGTCGTTGCCGGTGCCGCCGTAAACTGCGTCATCGCCCCGATCGCCGGACAGCACGTCGTTGCCGCCGTCCCCCGAGACCAGGTCGTTGCCGTCGCCCCCGAAGACGATGTCGTTGCCCTGCTCGGCGAACAGGGCGTCGTGGCCGTCACCGCCCAGGAGGAGATCGTCACCGAGGCCGGCGAACACCGCATCGTCGCCGGCGCCCGCGATCACGATGTCGTTGTCGGCGCCCGGGTACACCAAGTCGTCGCCATCGCCGGCATCGATCAGGTCGTTGCCGCCGTCCTCGAACACCACGTCGTCGCCCGCGCCGGCATAGATGATGTTGTTGCCCGTCTTGCCGAGGATGAGATCCTTGTCGGCCGAGCCCTCCAGCACCTCGCCCGAGGGCGAAAACGGCTGTTTTCTCACCACCCGGGAGGTGCCATCCGGGTTGGGCACCTGCACTTCATCCGAGTAGGCCAGCGTCACGTCCGCCAGCTGGAGCGTGCTACCGTCGGCCATGGTGAGGCTGCCGACACCGTGCACCGTCTGTCCGTCCACCACCGAGAAGCGGCCGTCGCTGGCCAGGCCGATGGACGCGACACCCATCTGCTCGAGCGTGCGGAACTCGCCTGGATCGGTGACGCCGTTCTGGCTGGCGTCCTGCCACACGCCGAACCGGGCCCACTTGGCGTCGGCTGCCGAGAAGAGCCCGTCGCCATTGCTGTCGAAGGCCCTCAGGCCCTCCAGATCCGTCTGGGCGCCGGCCCGGTAACCGGCGAACTGGATCTCACCGGCCTTGTCGATCTTGCCGTCGCCGTCCATGTCGTAGGCGAGCAGGCCGTCACCGGCGGCAGGCCAGGAGACCCGGTGCTTCCAGCCGTCGCCGTTGATGTCGAAAAAGACGTTCGAGTCGTCCAGCCCGGTGAAGTGGAAGCCATTGCCATCCAGATCGATGGAAACGGGCTTGCCGCCCCCGCCGCTGCCCAGGTTGGGATGGTAGGCGCCGGTGTGCACGCTGGGGATCATCACCGTGGTACTGGCCCCGTGGGGATCCGTCACGCGCACGATGAAGGGGTCGGCCTCGGTCGTCCCCGATTCGTCCATTTCCACGCCCGGCCTGCCCGGCGCGGTCCAGTTGATGTACTCGACGCGCCCGTCGGCGTACACACGGCCCTCGCCCTTCTGGGGCTGCTGTACCACCTCGAAGGTGAACGGGCCCTGGGGATCGTCGATGTCGTGGGGTGCCACGGTGGCATTGTTGACGCCGTCCGGATCCCAATGTGCAATGGGCGTTCCGTGGTAACCGTAGACCGGACTGCCGCTGGAATAATCGTAGCCGGTGTAAGGCACATAGCTGGGCTCGGTGGGCTCGAATCCGACTTCGTCCATGCGATAGGACTGATAGCCATATATCGGCTGCAGATGCTGATCGAGGGTGGCTGTGGGAGCGTCGTTGAGGTTCCTGATGGTCAGCGCCACGGTTCCCGTGGCCGTCTGCCCCGTGGGTGCCTGGATCTGGTAGTTGAAGCTCGCTTCGCCGTAGTAGTTCGCCTCCGGCGTGTAGTGGATGAAGCCGTTGGCATCCAGGTAGCCCGTGCCGTGGGTGAAGCCCGACACGCCGGTGAGCGCGAGGTTCTGGCCGTGGAAGCCCGCCAGGGTGTCGTTGGCCAGCAGATCCGCGCCGCTGATGATGGCTTCCGTGTCCTCGTAGGTGGTCACCCCGTCGGCGTGGGCCTGCAGTGCGCTGCGGTCGTCGATGCGCGTGACCAGCAGGCTCACCTGCCCGCCGCTGGTCTCGACGATGATGCCTTCGGGCACCACGTGGCTGCGCGTGCCGGCGGTGTCGGCAGCCAGGTCCGGCGAGGCGAGCTGGCGCAGTTGCCCGTTCTGTTCGAAGCTGCCCATCGCGTAGTTGAGGCTGGTGATGCCCAGGGCAGCGAGGCTTTGCGCTTCGCCCGCATCGAGCTCCCCGTCACCGTCGGCGTCGCGCCACACCTTGAGCTCCTCCCACACGGGATCGGCGGGGGTGATCCGTCCGTCGTAGTCGGCATCCACCCAGCGCAGCCCGGCAAGCCCCCGGGCGGATACGCCCACCCGCCCGTTGCTGAAGAGCTCGCGTCCGGAGTCGATGCGGCCGTTGAGATTGCGGTCGAGTGTGAGAAACCCGTCGTCGCGCTCCAGCCACGCGGTGTTCTTGTAGAAGCCGGAGCCGTCCACGTCGAAAGCCACGGTGCGGCTCGCCCCCGTGGTGCGCACGCCGTCACCGTCCAGGTCGAGGGCCACTGGCCGGAAGCTCTGGGTGTCGCCCGAGACGGGGGCGGCCAGCTGCCCGCTTCTGCCGGCCCGCTCTTCTTCGGTCAGCCCCGCCTGGGGGTCGCCGGCGGCGCTCTGCCGCGCGGCGGTGTGCACTTCCCATAAGGGGGCAATCGCCCCGCGGGCGAGCGCCACCCGGATGAAGCGTTCGCTCAAGGATTGACCCGCCTGCTCGCTTCCAGGCGGCGCGTTGTAGGGGCGGTAGCTCAAGTCGTAGCGCAGCTCGGGCAGGCGCTGCGCGCCGCTTAAGGGATCGATGTCGGTAAGCCCGAAGCCCGTGTAGTTGCGGTAGGTGAGGGAGGGCAGCCGGTTGGCGATCACGCCCACGGCCGCCCCCGGGTTGAGCGCCTGCTCGCGCGCGGCGAGCTGCTCGAGCGCGGCGATGAACTGGTCCATCACCCCTTGCGCGGTCTCCCGCCCGCCGTGTTCGCCCGCAGCGCTCGTCACCACGTCGAAGCCCGACCACGCGGCCTGCGCAGCGCCCCAGGCCTCGGGGGGCTCGTCGTCGTCGAACAGGCTGCTGACGATGCTGTAGACCGCATAGGCCCAACCAATGTAAGGCACCATATAGGCGTAGGCCGTCTGTTGAAGGGCGATGCTGGCCACCGCCACGGCGGTGCCGGCCGTGTCGCCTTGGGCGATGCTGTTGACGAGGTTGAGGTAGGGCAGCGCATTGCCCAAGGATTGGGACAGGACCGAGGCGCCAGCGACATCCGACGGTATGTACTCGAAAAGCTCGGCGGCGGCGAAATTCACGTAGGCGCTGGCGCTGAAACTGATCGCCTGGGCGCCGGCGGTAATCGCGCCCAGGGTGTCGCCGCGCTCCAGCGCAGCATCAAGACTCATCAGGCTCAGGATGCCGCTCGCCACGTTGGCCGCGCCGGTGAGATTGAGGTTTTGCGCACCGCTCACGGTGCTCAGGTCGTTGGCCAGACGCAGCCCCGAGGCCAGGATCGGCAGCGGCTCGCCCGATTGGATCGCCTTCACCAGGCTCAGGGCGTCGATCAGGGTCGGGGCGGCAGCACTGATCGTGCGAAGAAGGGTTTGGCCACCCGACTCAACCGCTTCCTGGCGAAGCAAAGTGCCCTCGCCGTCATAGGTGAGCTTGACGATGCGGCCATCGGCGTAGGTCACGGTCTCGATCGAGGAGTTGTCTTCTTCGAAATACTGGATGCTGGCGCGGCTGGTGACGGTGCCGTTCTGATCCGTGTTGGTGCGGATCGTGCGGCCGTCTGAATAGCGAACGGTTTCCGAAGCCGAACCGTCTTCGTAGGTTTGAAGCGTTCCGCGACCAAGCACACTAGCCGCGCCGTCGTAGACTGTTACCATTGCAGGTCCGGTGGACGAATAAACCGTCTCGCTGCGCTCAAGAACATTGCCTCCCCGGTCGAGAGCGACGCGAACGGTCATTCCAAGCGTGTAGTACCGCGTCGTAGCAATCTCGCCGTTGATGGTGGGAACCGTTTCGGTTCGGCTGGATATGGTGCCGTCGCTCGCCGCATTGGTCCGTACGGTGCGCCCGTCCGGGTAGTGGATGGTCTCGGCGGTGGAGCCGTCGTCCTCGAAGGTCTGCGAGTTGCTGCGGACAATGAGCATCCCTTTACCGTCATACGTGGCGGTCGTAAGCGAGCCGTTGGTTTCCAGCACCGTTTCACTGCGCTGCAGTAGAACGCCATTCCCGTCGAACAATTCAACCCGCTTGCCCGCATCGAGGACCGTGGTAACGAGCCTGCTCAGGACTGCGCCATCGGCATCCAGCCGCTCTTCGGTCCTGCCAAGCAGATTCCCGGCCCGGGTGAGGGTGCTGCTGCGGCTCCGGCTGGCGAATGCACCAGTCTGCAAATCGAACAAGATCGTATCCGTCGATTCGCTGCGGGTGCCAGCAATCGGGTCGTTTCTGATTTGCACACTCTTGCTTGAAACCAGTACGCCATTGGCCGTCGTGCTCTCGGCAATGGTCTGGCCCACCACTTCACCGCCCTGCCACTCAGGAGTGACCGACATCGCGGTGATGACTCCCTGGCGGCTTTGGATTAGGGCATATGCCAGCGTGTTCGTGTCAGGCGGCGCATAGCCCAAGGCGATGCCGCTCAGCGCAGCACGCCAACTGGACCCGCTCTGTACCATATTGACGATGATGGTTGTGCTCGCGCCTGACTCGGCCCCCGTAACCATATCGAACGTGGCTTGGTAGTTCCCGTTGCCGTTATCGATGGTGGCGGTGATCTTGAGCAGATCGCCATTGGCGTCCACGGCATAGCTCGGATCGTTGCTGATGTCCTGGCCGTCGAGGGTCCTGCTGATGGCCTGATTATCCTGCCTGAATCCGTGTTCGTAAAAAATCACAACTTTCCTGAAGGCCGAAACGCATGATTTTTGCGAGGCAGCCCGGTCATTTTCTGTGCCGACGGTGCCTGCGGGGATGATTTTGACTTCGACTCCCACA
>JBMOQT010000315.1:0-46276 GCA_049320945.1 Pseudomonadota bacterium | reverse complement strand
CATCGTCGGCCCGCAGGTGGAGATTCGCCGCGTCGCCGTAGGACCCGAGGGGGTCCACTACCTGGCCTACGCCGCCAAGCCCAACCGGCTCACGCCCGACAAGCGCCAGTTCTGGCTGGACATCATCCGCCGGGCGACCCTGCGCCAGTATTGACCTCACCGCCCTGCCCCGAGGACCGCCATGCGCGTGCTGCTGGTAGAAGACGACGCCACCCTGGCCGACGGCATCCTGCGCTTCCTGGAACAGGAAGGCTATACCGCCCATTGGGCGGCCAGCGGCGAGGAAGCCGACCGGCGCCTGGGGGAGGAGGCTTTCGATTTGCTGATCCTGGACATCGGCCTGCCCGGCCGCGACGGCTTTGAAGTGCTGCAGCGTCTGCGCAGCCAGCCGGGCGGGACGCTGCCGGTGCTGGTCCTGACCGCCCGCGACGCGGTGGAAGACCGGGTGCGCGGACTGGACCTGGGCGCCGACGACTACATGGTGAAACCCTTTGCCCTGCCGGAGCTGACCGCCCGCCTGCGCGCCCTGGGCCGGCGCCGGCAGCAGGAGCAGAACCTGGCGATCCGCCACGGCCCGCTGCTGCTGGATACCGCCGCGCATCGGGCCTGGCTGCACGGTGAGCCGCTGGATCTGACGGTGCGTGAATGGGCGGTACTGGGGGTGCTGCTGTCGCGCATCGGCCAGGTGGTGAGCAAGGAGCAGATCATACGCGCCATCACCCCCCTGGAAGGCGAACTCAGCACCAATGCCGTAGAGGTCTATGTCTCCCGCCTGCGCGCCAAGCTGGAGCCGGCAGGCATACGCATCCGCACGGTGCGCGGCTTCGGCTATGTGCTGGAGGAACACCGGCCATGAGGAAGACCAGCCTGCGCTGGCAGCTGCTGCGCACGCTGGCGATTCCCCTGCTCATGGTGTTCGCCGTGGGCAGCGGCTTGGCCTTCTTCTTCACCATCAAGCCCGCCATCCTGGCCTATGACGACGCCCTGGGCGACACGGCCCATGCCGTCGCCCTGCATGTGCGCTTCTCCGGCAGCCGTGCGCACCTGGAACTGCCGCCGCAAGCGGAGCGGTTGCTGCGCTGGCGCACCAATGCGCGCATCTATTTCCAGGTGGATGGCCTGTACCGGGAGTTCGTAGGCGGTGACCGCAATCTGCCGCCGCCCCCGTTCGAGCCGCAACCGGGCGAACCCCTCTATTACGATGGCGTGTACGAAGGCAACCTGGTGCGGGTGGTGGCCCTCGCGGTGCCCCACGCCCGCGGCCGCTATCTCATCCGCGTCGCCGAGACGACCACCCGGCGCGACCAGCTGGAGCTGCAAACTTACATCGGCGTGCTGATCCCGGCCCTGCTGCTGGCCGCGGCCATGATCCTGCTCACGCGCAACGGCATCGCCCGGGCGCTGAAGCCCCTCATGCAGTTGCGCAATGACATCGCCGCCCGCTCCCATCGGGACTTGCGGCCCGTGGACGAGACACGCGCGCCCCTGGAGCTTCAGGCTTTCGTCCATGCCATCAACGACCTGCTGGAGCGTCTCGCCCGGGCCACCGACGCCCAGCAGCGCTTCCTCGCCAACGCCGCCCACCAGTTGCGCACACCCCTGGCGGGATTGCGCACGCAACTGGAGCTGGCCCTCAAGCTGCCGGCCACGCGCGAGCTGCAGCAGGCCCTGGAGCGCATCCACCGGGCCACCGAGCGCACCGCACGGCTGGCCAATCAGCTGCTGGCCCTGGCGCGCGCCGAGCCGGGCGGCTACCACGGCGACCGCCTGCAGGCCACCGACTTGCGGGCGGTGATCGACGAGGCGGCCAACCAGTGGGTGCGCCAGGCGCTGGACAAGGACATCGACCTGGGCTTCGAGCTGGCGCCCGCCCCCCTCGAAGCCGAACCCTTCCTGGTGCGAGAGCTGCTGGCCAACCTGGTGGACAATGCCATCGCCTACACGCCCCCAGGCGGGCGGGTCACGGTGCGCTGCTTCACCCGCGACCAGCACGCCTGCCTGGAGGTGGAGGACGACGGCCCAGGCATTCCCATTGAAGAAAGGCAGAAGGTGCTGGAGCGCTTCTATCGCCTGCCCGGCTCCCCCGGCACGGGCAGCGGCCTGGGACTGGCCATCGTGCGGGAGATCGCCCAGGCCCACGGCGCCACCCTGCTGATCACCGATGCGGCTGGGGGGCGCGGCACCCTCGTCTCCGTGTGCTTCCCGCCGCCGGCCGCGTGACGGCTCACTGGGCGAACTCCGGATGGCAGGTGGCCACCCGGTAGCAGCCGGAGTGGAACACCAGGGGCTCGCCGCCGAAGCACTCGTGGTGCTCGACCCCACCTATGAGAATGACATGGTCGCCGCCGTCGTACTGGCGCACGTTGCGGCACACCAAGCGCGCCAGCACGCCCTCCAGCAAAGGCACGCCGGCGGGACCCTCGCGCCAGGCCACCCCCTGGAACTTGTCCGGCTGGGGCGTGGCGAAGCGGCGCGACAGGTGATGCTGGTCGGCCGCCAGGACGTTGATGCCGAAATGGCTGGCGCCCAGGAAGTCCGCCAGGCTCGGCGAGCCGCGCGACAGGCTCCAAAGCACCAGCGGCGGATCGAGGGATACCGAGGAGAAGGAGTTGGCGGTCAGCCCCACCCGGCGCCCGCCGGCGCCCCGGGTGGTGACCACGGTTACGCCGGTGGCGAACTGGCCCAGGGTGCGGCGCAACTCGCGTCCGTCGAAAGGGGCGCTGGCGGCCGCGGCCGGCTCGCCCCGGACAAGAAGGTGTGCGCTGTCCATATGCTGTGCTCCCGTTGCCGCCAAGGGACTCACGCGGCCAGGGCGAGCTGCGCCTTGGTCCGGATGAAGCGCTGGGCTTCCCGGGCATCAAACCACCAGGGATAGAAGGTGCGTGGATCGTCGAAGCCGTTCACGACGGCCCGCGCCAGTTCCGGGTTGCCGCCCGCGGCGCCCAGCAGGTCGAGCACATGGGGCTGGGGCGGCATCAGCAACGAATTGGTCCACCACACCACCCACTGGGCGTAGCCGTACCAGTAGCGGCCGAAGGTGTGCTCCATCCAGTGCTGGTCGAACGGCCGCTCGCCGTGGTCCACGATGCTCTTGAGATAAATGTCGGCGCACTTGGCCGCGTTGTTGGAGCCCTGGCCGGTGATGGGGTCGTTCAGCACCAGGGCGTCGGCCATGCCCAGCACCTGGGCGCCCGAGGGCAGCGTGGCCACCGGCTTGCGCACCGTGGGGGCGAACCGTCCGGCGAGGACGCCGTTGGCATCGGTGAGCTCGATGTCGCGGCAGCGCTCGGCCTCCCAGGGCAGGAAGGTTTCCAGGATGCGCTTGCTCTGGGCCAGGTGCGCCTCCGGCGTCTTGATCTCTGCCCAGCAATCCATGGGACCGCCGGGCACGCCCTCGAACACCATGATCTCGCAGGGTCCCGTGGTGGTGAGCGCGGGAAAGACGAAATACTCGCCCACGCCGGGAATCAGGTTGAAGCACACCGCCGAGTAGGGCTCGCGCGGCTTCATGTTTCTGACATAGGTCAGGGCCAGGGCGCGCTGGGGCCGGTCGAACATGGATTTCTCCACGTCGCGCGGGAACAGGCTGCCGATCTCACCCTTGCCGCTGGCGACGATCACCAGGTCATGGCTGCGGGCATAGGCCTCCAGGTCGGCGATGCCGGCGTCCCTGATCACCAGCTCGCCGCCGGCTTTCTGGAACTCGGCCATCCAGCCGGGCATTTTCAGCCGCTGGTCCACCGACTGGGCGTAACGCTGCAGGGGCGCTGCCCAGTCGATGACCTTGGCCCCCTTGCGCTCCGGATGGGGCACGGCGAGGGAAATGCCATCCACCGGGGGACAGTCCCGCTCCCAGAAATTGATGCCCAGATCCCGCTCGATCTGCAGCGACTGGTTGAACATGCACTGGCTGGACAGGACCCTGCCCTGGCGGATGTCCTCGGCGCTGCGGTTGGACACGAGGGTGACCTGGTAGCCGGCGCCCAGCAGTCCCAGCCCCAGTTGCAGGCCCGACTGGCCGGCGCCGATGATGGCGATGCGTTTCATGTTTGTCTCCGATTGAATGTTCAGGTTGTCACTCCATCAGCCTGGGAATCGCCGGGACCGCCTGTTCCGGGCCCATGGCCGAATAGCCGCCGTCCACCGCCAGATCCGTTCCGGTGATGAAGGAGGCATGGTCGGAGCACAGGAACAGCACGCCCTGGGCCACTTCCTCCGGATCCCCCACCCGCCCCAGCAGATGGAAGGGCGCCGCCACCCGGTCGGTCTTGGCCCGGTCGCCGTGGGTGAGCTCGTCCATCAGCCGGCACCAGGTCCAGCCGGGGGACACGGAGTTGACGCGGATGCGGTCGGCCGCCAAGTCCATGGCCATGTTGCGCGTGAGCTGCAGGATCGCGGCCTTGGTCACCGGGTAGAGCCAACGGCCGGTCTGGGCCACGCGGGCGCTGATGCTGCCGAAGTTCACGATGGCGCCGCCGCCGCGCTTGACCATCTCGGGGCGGCAGGCCTTGGCCATCATCACGCCGCCGACCACATTGACGTTGTAGCTGTCCAGCCAGTCCGGGCGGCCGGAATTGATGCCGTCGTCCACATAGGAGCAGGCCAGATTCACCAGGAAGTCCACGCCGCCGAAGCGCTGCACCGTGCCCGCCACGCAGGCGGCGATCTGCCCGTCGTCGGTGATGTCGGTCTTGATGAACGCCGCGTTGGGGCCGAGCCGGTCGGCCACGGCCGCCCCGCTGTCGGCCACGTCGGCCAGCATCACCCTGGCGCCGGCGTCGATGAACGCCCGGGCCACCGCCGCGCCGATCAGGGTGGCGCCCCCGGTGACGATGACCACCTTGCCTTGTATGCCTTTCATTGTCTCCTCCTTGCGTCAATCAGTCCTTGGCCTCGCTCTCGGCCCAGCGCTTCATGAGGGTGTTGGAGGGCCGGGTCTCATCCAGCACCTTCTTCGCCGTCTCGATGCCCGCCACCGGCAACCCCTTGGGGTCGAGCACGCCGATCTGCACCAGCACCGAAGCCTGGTCCCAGTAGATATGCTCGTGATAAAGCTTGTCGCCGCGGAAGTTCACGATCGCCACCAGGGGCACTTCCACGTAGCGGCCGGTGGGCGGGATACCGGGCAGCATCCAGTCGATCTCCTCGTCGTGGGTGAAACAGAAGATCATTTCGTCCACAATGCGGTCGGCGCCGATGGTGCGCGAGATGGGAACGAACTTGGTGTCCTTGGGCGTCTTGGGAATGAAGTGGTGCTTGTAGAAGCGATGCAGCTGCTTCTGGCCCACGCCGCCGGTCATGGTGGGGATGTGGTTCACATAGGGCTGCGCCACCATGGTGTGCATGGTGTCCTCGGCATTGCGCGTGGCGAACTCGTGCCGGATGTGCTCCTCCCACAGGGCCGAAAGGTCGTAGCGCGGCCCCAGCACCTTGCGCAGCAGGGCGATGGAGCGGGAATGGGCCATCCAGGCCGCCGGCTTGTCGTAGCTCGGCCGTTCCCTGTTGTTGAAGGCGTGGCCGACGCCCGGGTACACGTAGAACTCCACGCCCTCGCGCCCGGCGAAGGCCTCGCGGATGCGCTGCTGGCCCTCCGGCGGACAGAAGGGGTCTTCGCCGGCGAAATGCAGCACCATGGGGCACCGGATGCTCGCCGCCCGCTCCAGCCGGCCTTCGATGCCCACCCCGTAGTAGCTGACGGCGCAGTCCACGCCGCAGTCCGCGGCGGCCAGATAGGCCAGGGTGCCCCCGAGGCAGAAGCCCAGCGCCCCCACCTTGCCCGTGCACTCGGGCAGCGCGCGCAGCCGCGCCACGGCGGCGCCCATGTCCCGGATGGCCAGTTCATAGTCGAAGCGCCGGTAGTAGCCCAGGGCCCGGGCCATGTCCTCTTCGCCGTAGCCCAGTTCCACCCTCGGTTGCATGCGCCAGAACAGGTCCGGCGCCAGCACCACGTAGCCCTCCTCCGCGTAGTAGTCGGCCACGTAGCGCATATGGGCGTTGATGCCGAAGATCTCCTGCAGCAGGACGATCCCCGGGCCCCTGCCTGCCGGCGGTAGGGCAAGATACCCGCCGAACTCCATCCCGTCGTGCGCCGTCAATTGGATCCATTTGCCAGCCATAACTCCACCCCTCTTGAACATTTACTTTAGATTTAAAATAATTTCATCCGGATTCTCGATCCGTCGACCGTGGGGCGCTATGCGGAAAATGCAGTCTTTGTCCCGCCAGTGCAGGAATGTGGCAAGGGCGCAGCGACAACTCCCGGGGCAGCCGTCAGGGCGGGCCGGCAGGAAAGGAGGAGAGCACCATGAACGACTCATTGCCCCCGACGGGGGCCGACGGCCTGGCGGCCTTCCGCCTGTTCAGCTCGCACGACCTGGAGGAAACCCGGGCCCGGGTGGCTGCCGTGTTCAAGCCCCACGAGCTGCGCGTACGCGGCGCGCGCCAGAGCCTGGATGCGCGGATGGACCATCTGCCCGTGGGCAGCATCTCCATCAACCGCCTGGGCTACGGCGCGGATGTCTCCATCGAGCCGGACCGCCTGGAGCACTTCGTGCTGGTCCAGTGGCCCCTGCGCGGAACGGCGGACATCGAGTGCGGCAGGCAGCGCATCCGTTCGACGCCGGCCCTCGCCTCGGTGCTGACGCCGACCCAGCCCCTGCGCATGCGCTGGTCCGGGGAGTGCGATCAGCTGATCGTGCGCATCGAGCGCGCGGCCCTGGAGCGCGCCTGCAGCAACCACCTGGGGCACGAGCTCAGGCGGCCCATCGAGTTCGACCTGGGCATGGATCTGGCCCCGGGGCATTCGTGCAAATGGCGCCACCTGATGGCCTTCCTCGCCGCCGATCCCGACTTCCTGAGGAGCGCCGCGGAATCGCCCCTGGTGCGGGCCCAGATCGAGCAGCTGGTGATGTGCACCCTGCTCACCGAGCAGCCCCACAACTACCGGGAAGAGCTGTTGCGGCCGGTGCCGGCACCGGCGCCCTACTTCGTGCGCCGCGCCGAGGAATACATGCTGCACAACGCCGACAAGCCCGTCACCATGCAGGATCTGGCGGCCCACGCCGGCACCAGCACGCGCAGCCTGTTCGCGGGCTTCCGCGCCTACCGGGGTACCAGCCCCATGGCCTATCTGCGGGACATCCGGCTGCAGCGGGTGCGGGAGGATCTGCTGCGGGCGGCGCAAAGCCGCGAATCGGTCACCGAGATCGCGCTGAGATGGGGCTTCTCACAATTGGGGCGCTTTGCCGCGCGCTACAAAGAGAAATTCGGCGAGACGCCGTCCCAGACCCTGCGGCGCTGACACACCGGGCGCCCCTTGCGCCGCGCCCGGTAACTGTATATAAGGACAGGTATCCGTCCAAGGGAGAGTGTCCATGTCCGGTTCACCCAAGCTCACCGCGCGCCAGGAGGAGATCCTGCGCTTCATCCGCGACTGCCTGGAAGAAAGCGGCGCACCGCCCACCCGCGCCGAGATTTCCGCCGCCTTCGGCTTCAGCTCGCCCAACGCCGCCGAGGAGCATCTGCGCGCCCTGGAGCGCAAGGGCGTGATCCGCCTGGAGCCCGGCTCGGCCCGGGGCATCCGCCTGGTGGAGCAGCTGGGCCTGCCCCTCATCGGCCACGTGGCCGCGGGCCAGCCCATCCTCGCCGCGGAGCACGTGCAGGCCCGCTACCAGCTCGATCCCCATCTGTTCAGCCCGCGCGCCGACTACCTGCTGAGGGTGCGCGGCATGAGCATGCGCGACGCGGGCATCCTGGACGGCGACCTGCTGGCGGTGCATCGCACCACCCAGGTAAGGAGCGGGCAGATCATCGTCGCCCGGGTCGGCGACGAAGTCACGGTCAAGCGCCTGCGCCGCCGGGGCAACAGCAACACCATCGAGCTGCTGCCGGAAAACCCGGAATTCGCGCCCATCGTGGTGGATACCAAGCGCGACCCGGTGGAGATCGAAGGGCTGGCGGTGGGGCTGATCCGCAACGGGCGGCTGGTGTGACATCGAAGTCGCCGCATAGCAGCGGCTTCGACTCAGCGCCCGACCATCACCCCTTGCCCGGCCTCTTCATGAACACCAGGGGCTTGACCGTTGCCGGCGCCGCCGGCGACATGGTGGTACAGCCCTTCTCTGCGCCCAGGATGCGGCTGCGGGCCTGGCGCAGCTCGCTCTTGAGATAGTCCGCTCCCTTGGCGGCGGCCGCCTCGTTCTCCAGCAACCCGTCCAGGATCTGCAGCAAAGCCTGTCGGCCCTTGCCGTGGGTCTCGCCGTAGCCGCGCACCAACGCCGCGCAGCGGGCGATCTCCAGGGCCAGGTCGCGATCCAGGGAGGCGAAGCCCAGGCGCTTGAGCGCCCCCAGCCAGCGCTCCATCATGGCCTGCTCCTCGGCGTAGCGGGAGCTGCGCCGGCGCAGGGGCTTGAGGGCGGCCAGGGCGCGCAGCGCCAGGTAGCCCATGATGCTGCTGCTTTTGAGCTTCAGGGGGAAGGCCGGCGCCTTGCCCCGTTTGCGGGCCCAGGCGCGCAGGCGCCGCGCCCACCCTGGAGACAGCAGGGAACAGGCCTCCTCCAGCCCGGGCTTGAGGTAATCCACCACCACCACCGGCTGTCCGGGCTGCGCCCCCACTTCCCGGCGCACCCGTTCCAGGCGGCTCGGGCGCGACTTGAGATCGGCCACGCGGATGACATCCTCATAGCTCATCCACAGGGCCAGCAGGCGCGCCGTCTCGCGCGTCAGGGCGAAGCCGTCGGCCTCGCCGCCCGCCTCCCGGTCCACCGCCAGCACGCCCCGCACCCGGTCCAGGAACAGGGCGGCATAGGCCTCGTCCTGGTAGTCGGCCAGCCGCGCCGCGGCCAGCTCCAGCAGCTCGTGGAGGGCGGGCGGGAACTCGCGCCGGATGCGCTCGACGCGCGGCGGCCGCCGCTTGGCCTTGGCCGTCGGGGCCGCGGCCGTCTTGCCGGCGGCCAGGGCCAGGCCCGCGGCAAAGCCGCGCAGATTGGCTTCCGCCCCCTTGGCCGTCTTGCGCATCGCCGCCTCGCACTGCTCCCGCGACAAGGGCAGCACGCCGGCGCCGCACAGGGCGCCGAACAGCACGGCGTTGATGAGCGCGCCCGAGTCCCGCGCCGCGGCGGAGAAATCCGCCAGGATGGCGCGCCTGGCCAGGGTGCGCGCCGTCCCGAGGATCTTGTCGCCGTCGTAGCGCTGGTCGGCCGCCGCCATCTTCTCCTGGACCGCATACACCCGATGGGTCGAGGCGATCAGGGTGGTGCGCCCCGTCACATAGCCGTTCTGCAGGGCGCGGCCCGCCTCCACCAGTTCGGACGCCACCACCACGTCCACGCCGTCGGCGCAGGGCACCAGCGCCAGGACCGGCTGGCGCCCGCCCAGGTCGGCGAGCTTGACGGGATGGATCTCCAGGTAATAAGTGGTGGCGCCGGTACGCTGGGACACGCCGGGAATCGAGGTGCTCTGCACCGGGTAGCCGGCGGCGCTGGTCGCCTCCACCAGCCATTCGGCCAGTACGCCGCCGCCCTCGCCGCCCAGGGCGGCGATGAGGATGGTGATCGGTCCTTGATTCATGCCCCCACCTCCCGCGGCCCCAGCAGCGCCACCAGGCCGCGGCGCAGCCGGTCCGCCAGACGGTCGCGCCAGCCCGGGTTCTGGATCACTTCGGCGCGGAAGAAGGACGGGCACAGGGTGGCGGCATGGGCCGCCTCGCCGCACAGGCCGCAGCCGACGCAGCCGGCATCCACCGTGGTCACCGGCTCGGTGCGCAGGGGATCCGGGTTGTCCTTGATGGTGAGCGAGGGGCAGCCCGACAGACGGATGCAGGATCGGTCGCCGGTGCACACATCCTCGTCGATGCCGAAGCGCGTGCGCACCGTGCGCTCGCCGCGGGCCAGCTGCATGGCCTTGGCCGGGCGCTCGCGGCGCTGGCGCTCGAGCATGCACTCACCATCGGCGATGATCACCTTCAAGCCGCCTTCAGGAGTGGTCATGGCGCGGCGCAGAACGTCCGCCACGGCGCTCACCTGGTAGTTGCCCACCCGCTCCAGCCAGCGCACGCCCAGGCCGCGCAGGGCGTTCTCGATGGTGATGCCGCGCTCGATCCCGGGCGAAGACGGTATGTTCTGGGTGCCGGTGGCCGAGGTGTAGCCGTTCTGCATGATGACCAGCACGCCGTCGTCGCCCCGGAACAGGGCGTTGGCCACCCCGGTGGTCAGCCCGTTGTGCCAGAAGCCGCCGTCGCCCATCACCGTCACCACGCGCTTGGCCATGTTGGGCCCGACGCCGGCCGCCGCCGCCAGGGACAGGCCGTAGCCGAGCACGGTGTTGCCCAGGTTGAAGGGTGGCAGGGTGGAGAAGGTGTGGCAGCCGATGTCGGAGCTGATGTGGAAGCCGCCCAGCTCCTTCTCCATGAGCTTGAGCGCGGTGAACACCGGCCGCTCGGGACAGCCCACGCAGAAGCCCGGCGGCCGCGTCGGCATCGGTGCGCCCAGCAGTTCGGCTGCCTTGGCCTTGGCGTCCTCCACCCGGGCCATGGTCTTGGCCACGCCCTCCAGGTCGATGCCGTCGGGCATGACCAGTTGCAGGAACCGGCCGATGCCGCCCAGCACCACTTCAGCGGTGTACTCCCCCGCCAGGGGCAGCAGATCCTTGCCCACCACATGGGTGAGATTGATGTCGGCGCGGCGCAGGATGGCGTTGATCGCCTCCTCGATGTGGGCCGGCTGGCCCTCCTCCACCACCAGCACGGCGCGCTTGCTGGCGCAGAACTCGGTCAGCTCCTCGGGCACCAGGGGATAGGTGACATTGAGCACGTAAAGGGGCACGCGGGTGGCGCCGAAGTCGTCGGCCAGGCCCAGCTGGCGCAGCGCCCGCACCACGGTGTTGTACATGCCGCCCTGGAGGATGATGCCGATGTCGCGCAGGTCGCCGTCGAAGAACTCGTTGAGCTTGTGGCGGCGGATGAATTTCTGCGCCGCCGGCCAGCGCACCTCCACCTTGTGCTTCTCCTGGACGTAGGTGGAGGGCGGCAGGGCGATGCGCTCGTAGCTGAAGTCCGGCTGCGCCAGCGGGTCGCGGCGGGAATGGGCCGGCCGGCGGTTGTCCTTGCACTGGAAGCGGCCATGGACGTGGCAGGCGCGGATGCGCAGTTCCAGCATGACCGGGGTGTTGGAGGCCTCCGACAGCTCGAAGCCCTTCTCCACCAGGCGCACGATGGTCGGCAGGTCCGGCCGCGGATCGAGCAGCCACATCTGGGACTTCATGGCGAAGGAGTGGCTGCGCTCCTGGATGATGGAGGCGCCCTCGCCGTAGTCCTCGCCCACGATCACCAGCACGCCGCCCTTGACGCCGGCCGAGGACAGGTTGGACAGGGCGTCCGAGGCTACGTTGGTGCCCACCACCGACTTCCAGGTGGCAGCGCCGCGCAGGGGGTAGTTGATGGAGGCGCCCAGCAGGGCGGCGGCGCCCGCCTCGTTGGCACAGGCCTCGAAATGCACGCCCAACTCGTCGAGCACCTCGCGCGCGTCGGCCAGCACGTCCATGAGATGGGATACGGGGGCGCCCTGGTAGCCGCCCACGTAAGACACGCCCGCCTGCAGCAGGGCCTTGGTCACGGCCAGGATGCCCTCGCCGTGGAAAGTCTCGCCGTCGCCCAGGCGCAGCTTGGCGACTTCTTCTTTGAAGGAGCGTTCCATGTCTCTGTCGGGTATTGCCTTCCAGTTAGTAATTCTAGCAGTCCGCCGGCGCGGGCCTGATGCCGGAGAGCACCGGTCCTAGGACAGCATGCCGGGCAGCCACAAGGACAGGGCCGGGAAGGCGCACAGGATCACCAGGCGCAGCACATCGACGGCAATGAAGGGCATCGTCCCCCGGTAGATGCCGGTGAGGGTCAGGTCCCGCGCAATCGAGTTGATCACGAACACGTTCATCCCCACGGGCGGGCAGATCATGCCGAAAGTCACCGCCATGACCACGATCACGCCGAACCACACCGGGTCGAACCCCAGCTGGACCATGGCCGGGAAAACGATGGGGACGGTGAGCAGGATCATGGCCAGCTCGTCCATGACCGCCCCGAGAATGAAGTAGCCCACCATGACCAGCGCCAGCACGCCGTAGGCGCCGATGGGCAGATGGACCAGCACATCCACCACCTGCTGGGTGAACTGGGTGATGGTGAGGAAGTAGCCGAACAGATAGGCGCCCACCACGATGAGCAGGATGGACGCCGATACCCGCAGCGACCCGACCAGGGCGTCCTTCAGCTGCCGCCAGCCGAGCCGCCGGCGCCCCACTCCCACCAGCAGCGCCCCGGTGGCGCCGACGCCCGCCGCCTCGGTCACGGTGAACCAGCCCAGGTACATGCCGCCCAGCACCACCAGGAACAGCAGCATGGTCGGCCACAGCTCGGCCAGGCTGGCGAAGCGCTCGCTCCAGCTATGCCTCCTGCCGGCGGGCATCGCGTGGGGCCTGCGTGCGGCGATGACCGCCACCACGCCGCCGTAGAAGGCGATCGCCAGCAGGCCCGGAATGATTCCGGCGAAGAACAGCTTGATGACGTCGGTCTCGGTCATGATGCCATAGAGGACAAAGATCACCGACGGCGGAATCATGATGCCCAGGGTGCCGCCGGCGGCGATCAGCCCGGCCGACAGCCGCGGGTCGTAGCCGGCCTTGCGCATCTCCGGCAGCGCCACCTGGGTCATGGTGGCGGCGGTGGCGACCGAAGAGCCGTTGATGGCGGCGAAGCCGCCGCAGGCGGCGATCGACGCCAGCGCCATGCCGCCGCGGCGGTGACCGAACCAGGCCAGGCCGGCCCGGTACAGCTCGGTGCTCATGCCCGCCGTCGAGCACAGCGCCCCCATGAGGACGAACATGGGGATCACGCTCAGGTTGTAGTCCGTCACCACCGACAGGGGCACGTTGGCCAGCAGGTTGAGCGCCGGCGTGGCGCCGGCCAGGACGGCAAAGCCCCCCACTCCGGCGATGGCCATGGCCGCGCCGATGGGAACGCGCAGCGCCATGAGGACGAACATGAAGGCGAATCCGCCGAGGGCGACCAGGCTCTTATCCATGATCGGTCTCCGCGCCGCGCGCCAACCGGGCCAGCCGCACCGCCGCCAGGAGCGCCGCGGCGCTGACACCGGCCGCCGCGACGGCCAGGAAATAAACGAGGGGGATGCGCAAGTCGCTGGTCGTCTGGGTTCCGGTGGTGGCGAGCTTGCTCCAGATCATCCACGTCATGGGCAGCAACAGCGCCAGCAGGCCGGTGCAGGCGACAATGTCGAGGGCGCGCTTGCCCCGCTGCCCCACCGTCTCCCACAGGATGTCCACGCTGATATGGCTGCCGCGGTAAGTGGCCAGCGCGATGCCCCAGAAGATGGCGATGCCCTGCAGGTACTTGGAGAAGTCGAACCAGTCGGGTATCTGCGTCCCCAGGACATCCCGCGCAATCACGTTGAAAAAAGTAAGCAGGGCGATCAACAGCAGGAAGAAAGCCGCGATGCCCTCGGTCAGGGAGAGGATGCGCTTCAAGGCCGTGTCCTTCAATGCAAACGGTTGCGCCGGCGGCGCTCGGCGCGCCGCCGGCCGCGAGGCTGCTCAGTAGGCAGCGTTACGTTTCTTCAGCTCGGCCTTCAGCTCGTCGAGCACCTGCTGGCCGTTGGCGCCGGTCTTGCTGGCGCTGGCGATCCAGTTGGCGGTCATTGGCGCGACCGCCTGGCGCCAGGCGGCAAGCTGGGTGTCGGAGAGCTTGACCAGAGTGTGGCCGCCGGCCTTCTCCATCTTCGCCGCGCCGCTGTCCTCGTCGTCGCCCCAGGCCTGCCCGACCTTGGCCGCCCAGGTGTTGGAGCAGTGATCGTCGATCACCTGCTTCTGGGCGGGCGACAGCTTGTCGTACCAGCCGCGGTTCATGGCCCATACGAAGGTGGCGGCGTACAGGCGGAAATCCGTGTGGTACTTGGCGACCTTGTCGATGCCGAAGGTGATGGAGGAATGCCACGGGAAAGTGATCGCGTCGGCCACCCCCTTCTCCAGGGCGTCGCGGGATTCGGGCGCGGACACCTGGACGTTCGACCCGCCCAGCAGGGTCACCATCTGGGCCACCGTGCCGTTGGCCGGGCGGATCTTCATGCCCTTGATCTGTCCCGGGTCGGTGATGGGCTTCTTGCTGTGCAGGGCACCGATGTGCATGTGGGCCATGCACATCTTAACGTCCTTCATTTCGCTCACTGCGTACTTGCGGTACCAGCTGTCCAGCGCCGCCGACCCGGCGCCCGGCGTGGCCACCAGGAAGGGCAGCTCGCTCGCGGCAAAGATGGGGAAGCGGCCGGCCTGATAGCCGGGCGACACCCAGGTCATGTCGGCGATGCCGTCCCGCGCCATGTCGTAGTGGTCGGCCGCCTTGCCCAGCTGCTGCGCCGGAAAGAAGGAAATCTTGATGCTTCCCTTGGATGCAGCCTCCACCGACCTGGCCCAGGGCTCGAAGCCCACCTTTGCCAGCGGGTGGGTCGCCGGCAGCCAGTGGGCAAAGCGCATTTCGACCGTCTTGTCCTGCGCCTTGGCGATCCCGGCGGCCAGCGTACAGGCGGCGACGGCGGCAAGAATGATATGCCTCGCGATCATGGGTATCTCCTCCTCTTGTAATGAACTCGAACCAAATGCGGTACGGGCGGAGAGGCCCTTTTGGGCGCATTTGATGTCGGGCCATTTTGGGTTGATAATCAACATTCGGCAAATGGATTATTTGAATTCCACACATTGGTGATACCAATAATGCTGGAGGGCCCATGAATTTCCGCCAGCTCGACCTCAACCTGCTCCGGGTGCTGGCGGCGATCTACCGAACCGGCTCGGTGACCGAGGCGGGACAGCAGCTTGCCCTGTCCCAGCCGGCGACCAGCAACGCGCTGGCGCGGCTGCGCGACTTCTTCGGCGACGAGCTGTTCGTGCGCTCGTCCGCCGGCCTCAAGCCGACCCGCATGGCGGAACGCGTGGCACCGGCGGTGATCGCCCAGTTGCGCATCCTGGAGACCGTGGTGGCCGGGGGCGAGGACTTCGATCCGGCGCAAAGCGAGATGCGCTGGCACCTGTCCCTCTCCGATCTGGGCGAGATGCTGTTCCTGCCGCCCCTGGCGGCGGCGCTGCGCGCCCGGGCGCCCCGCTGCCGCCTGGTCAACGTATCGGTGGGTGCGGCCCGGGTCAGCGCCGCGCTGGAGGCGCGCGAAATCGATCTTGCCGTTGGCATCCTGGAGCCGCGCCACCGCGGCATCCAGAGCGAGCTGCTCTTCACCGAGCACTACGTCGCCATCTCCTCGTCCGCAGGCTCGCCCCCGGACACGCTCTCCCGGACGCTCACCCCGGAACAGCTCGCCGGCGCGGCGCTGGTCGTGGCCTCACCCACCGCCACGTTCCATGGAATCGTCGAACAGACCCTGACGCGCATGAAACTCGTCGATCGCGTCATGCTGCGCGCCCGTCACTACGGCGCCATTCCCGAGCTGGTGGCCAGCAGCGACCTGATCGGCATCGTGCCCGAAATGTATGCCCGCTCGCTCAGCGAGCGCCTCGACCTCCGGGTGTGGCAGCTGCCGGAGGAGCAGCCGAGCTACGAAGTGCACATGCTCTGGCACGCCAGCACGGCGAACGAACCGGCGCAGGCGTGGCTGCGCGCCCTGGTGCGCCGGCTGTTCAGCCGCACGCCGCCGCAAGAAGCGGCGACATTGGACGGGAGCGATCAGACGGCTTAATGATTCGCGGCAAATTCCATCAAAACCCGGTTGAACTTCTCGACTTCCTCGAGCTGCGGGTTGTGGGCGCTGTCCTCGAAGGCGACCAGCCTTGATCCCTTGATCTTCCCGGACAAGTGGGCCGCGCCGCTGAATCGCTGCTTGGCGTCGTGCCTGCCGTGCAGCACCAGGGTCGGCGTGGCGAGATCGCCCAGGCGCGCCTCCAGGTCCATCTTCTGCAGATCGCGGCCGAGCATCTTCATGGCGTAGACGGGCCACTGGAGCATGATGTCGATGACCGCCTGGCGGGTCGCAGCGCCGGGATCTTTGTGGAAAAAGGTGCGCTCCACCAGTTGTGCCGTGGCCTCGATCTTGTTCTTCGCCATGCCCCGCAGGTAGGTGTCCCACAGTTCAGTCGAAAACCCGCCCCGCTCCGCGTCGTCCCCGACGAAGCGCGCGCCGCTGCTCACCAGCACCAGCCGGGCCACCGACCGTGGGTGCTTGAGTGCATAGAGGATCCCTACGTAGCCGCCGATGCCGTGGCACACGAGATTCAGGTCCTCGAGCTGCAGATGCTTCACCAACGCTTCCAGGTCCAGGACCAGCCTGTCGAAGGTGTGGCCGTGGCCCGGTTTGTCGCTCGCGCCGTGACCGCGCATGTCGAAGGCGACGACACGATAATGGTCGGCGAGCTCATAGACCTGCTGCTCCCACATCTCGTGGCTCATGCCGCCGCCGTGGACAAGGACGAAGGGCTTGCCCGTACCGTAGTCCTCGTAATACAGACTGACGCCTTTCTCGACTTCGCAATACGCCATCATTTCTCCTTCCGATGGAACAATGAGTTGAACTACTCAGACCGGGCCGCGTATCAATGACGGCATCCAGGTGGCCAGCGCCGGGCTGGCGACGATCAGGGCCAGCACCAGCAGCTCCAGCAGCAGGAAGGGGGCCGCCGCCCTATAGACCTGGCCCATGCTGATGCTCCTGGGCGCAGCCCCTTTCATGACGAATAGCAGCAGGCCGAAGGGCGGCGTCAGCAGGCTGACCTCCATGGCGACCAGCATCAGCACCCCGAGCCACAGCATGTCCAGCCCGGCCGCCTTGGCCAGGGGTACGAAGAACGGCAGGGTGATCATGATCATGCTGATCTGGTCGATGAAGCAGCCGAGGAACAGCAGTATCAGCAGCATGACGATGACCAGGGACAGGTGGGACAGCTGCACCGCGCCCGCCACCTCCAGCAGGCCGTCGGTGGCGCCGGAGAAGGCCAGTATCTGGGCAAAGGTGGTCGAGGCGACGAGGATGAACATGATCATCGCCGATACGCCCGCCGTTTCGTACAGGGCGCGCATCACCGCGCGCAAGCCCAGCGCCCGGTAGGCCGCGGCGGCGGCGAGCGAAGCGGTCACGCCCAGGGCGGCCGATTCGGTGGGGGTGGCCCAGCCGGCGATGATGCTGCCCACCACCACCGTGACGATGGAAAACAGCGGCAGCACATTGACGACGAACGGCCGCCAGCGGGCCCAGCCGCGCGCTTCATGGGCATCGTCTGCCGGGGCAAGGCGGGGATTCGTGGCGCAGCGCACGACTACGTAACCGAGGAAGAACAGCCCCATGAGCAGGCCCGGCACGATGCCGCCGATCAGCAGCTGGGAGATCGAGATGCCCGCCAGGCTGCCCAGCAGCACCGCCAGGGACGACGGCGGAATCAGCATGGCGATGCCGCCCACCGCCATGATCGGTCCCATGGCGATGCCGGGGTGATAGCCGCGCTTGAGCATTTCCGGCAGCAGCGCGCTGCCCAGCAGCGCCGTGTTGGCCATGGTGGACCCGGACAGGGTGGCGAACATGGTCCCGCCCACCAGCGACACGATGGACAGGCGGCCGGGGACGCGCGCGATCAGGCGCTCGATGGCCTCGATGGCGCGGAAGGCGACACCGGTGTGAAACAGCACCTCGCCCATCAGCACGAACAAGGGAATCGGCGTCAGCGCGAAGTTGGTGATGGACGTGGCCGTGTTGCGCGCCACCTGGCCGAGCCCCGCATCGCCCCCCAGGAAGATGTAGGCGCCGGCCAGATTGACCCCCAGGAAGGCAAAGGCGACCGGCAACCCCGCCAGCATCAGGATGGTGAGCAGGCCCAGCAGCAGAAGGAGGCTAGCGAGCCAGTCCATGACGATTCCTCAGGTCGGACGTGGCACGGGCCAGGCGGCGGACGAACTCGATCGCCAGCAGCGCGAAGCTGAAGGGCAGGGGAAGGAGCATCCACCACTCCGGCAGCGACAGGGTCTTCACCAGCATCGCCTCCACCTGGCGCGACTCGGCAATGATCACCAGGCCGTAATACAGGAAGGCGCCGGAGATGGCCGCGCCGATGGTGTCCGCGGCGATCTCGAGCACGGCGGCGACCGGCCTGGGAAGACCGGACAGAAGGATCTCGATGCGCACGTGCCCTCCCTTGTACAGCACCCAGGGCGCCGCCAGGAAGGTGGCGATGGGCAGGCTGTATTCCGACACTTCGACGATCCACGCCATTGTCCCCAGTCCGGCGTTGCGCATCACCACGTCTGCGGAAATCAGCAGTGAGATGACACACAGCACCAGCCCGGACAGGGCGCCGGCAGCCGTCATCGCCGCCTCGTACATTCTGCTCCAGGGCTGCATGGGAGCTTCCGCCGCGACGGACGGCCTACTTGCTCAACAGCGCCCGCAGTTTCGGACCGTGCTCCGGACTCTTGGCGATGATGCCGGCCCACGCCGCGTCATAGGCCTTGGCCTTGAACTCCTCCGCCGTCTTGCCGGTGAAGGTGATGGGCTGGATGCCCGCCGCGGCCTGCTTGCTTTTCTCTTCTTCGTTCCAGCGGGTGTTCTCCAGGCCCAGTTCCTCCAGCCAAAGGGCCTGCTTCTGGAGGAACTCCCGCTGCTTGGCATCGAGTTTGTTCCAGGTGTCGAGGTTCACCAGCACGCCCACCTCGGCATTGTAGAAACCGGGCTCGACGCGATACTTGGTCCGTTCATGCCAGCCCAGGTCGAGGATGCCGATCGCCGGCCAGCCGTAACCATCGATGACGCCCCGCTCCAGCGCCGTATACACCTCGCCGGGCGCCACCTGGACCACGCTGGCCCCCAGGGACACGAAGAAGTCGCGCTGGGTCGGCGCCACGCGCATCTTCATCCCCGTGAGATCAGGCCGGTCGATCTTCTTGTTGAGATAGATGTGGTAGGGAACGTCGCTATTTACTCGCGCCAGGTAGTAGGCATTGACCTTCTGGTTCCACAGCCGGTTGATGTACTCCCAGGCGCCGTTCTTGCGCATTTCCTTGGCCGTGAGCATGCTCAGGTTGAGGGCGTCCGATTCGGGCAGGAGATTGGTGTAATAGGCCCCGGTGACGTTGGCCATATCCACCACGCCCTTGCGCACCGCGTTGCCCACTTCAAAGGGCGGCATGGCCTTGGGGCCGCCGATGAACTTGATCTGGACCAGGCCCTTGCCTTCCGCATTCACCTTGGCCACGAACTTCTCGAAGTTGCGCGAGAAGGCGGTGCCTTCGGCGAAGGAGCTGACCGCCTTCAAGGTGACTTCCGCGGCTGCGGCGCCGGGGGACACAAGGGCCGAGCCGAGCACAGCGAACAGCAGGGGGACAAGACGTGCGCGCGCAGGGAACATGCCGGTGATCTCCTCCTCGGGTTGGATGCAACGATGGGCGGCAGAGCTGCCGCTCTTGTCTCATAAATTACTACATTGTTTCCTATAGAGAACATACTAGGCCGGACCGGCAGCAATGTCAATGTTTCCGCTAATCGACATAATCTATTTACTTATTAATGGCTTAGTGACAAAATGGCTTCTGGAACCGGATCCGCCGGCTACTAAATGAGACAAACGGCTCCTAAACGAAAGGTATCGTGAGCGAATTTTCTGCAGAACTGAAGCGGCGCCGGCAGACCCAGGGAGTCAGCCTGCAGAACCTGGCGACCTGGTCGGGCGTCAGCAAGTCGATGATTTCCAAGATCGAGCGCATGGAGGTGCAGCCCTCCCTGGCGATCGCCTCACGGCTGGCCGAAGCCCTGGGCACGACCTTGGCCGAAATGCTCATGAAGGACAGGCGCGGGACCGTGGTGCATATTCCCCGCAACGAGCATGCCCTCATCCGCGCACCCGACCAGAGTCACGTGCGCACCATCCTGTCGCCGATTTTCGAGAAGAGCAGTGTCGAGTGGCTGCGCATCGAGCAGCAGCCGGGCCGGTCAACAGGCGTGTTCGCGCCCCACAAGCCCGGCTCCGAAGAGTACGTGTACGTGTCTAGGAACCAGCTCATCGCCATCGTCGGCGGCAACTCGTACACGCTCAACGAAGGCGACAGCCTCTATTTCGAAGCCGACAAAAGCCACGAATTCGTCAATCCCGGCAGCGAGATCGTCGAGTATTACGTCATCGTCAAGCGCTGACGGGTCCCGGGCAGCGCCGTGCTGCCGTCGGCCAGGCCGCGGATGAAGGCGACCTGGTGGTCGACGCCCGCCCGGATGTGGGCCACCTGCTCCTCGGTCAAGTGGCGGTACTTGCCCTGGGCCTCCAGGTATTCCCGCAGGGGCCGCGGGTTATCGACGGGATGGGTCAGGCGCAGGCCATCGCGGGGGTTGAATTCCCACAGCAGCACGAAGTTGGTCTCCACCGCCTTGCGCGCCACCTCGATGTTCTGCTGGGACGGGAAGCGCCAGCCGGTGGTACAGGGGGAATACAGGTGCAGGTAGGCGAAGCCGCGCCTGGAGGCGTCCAGGGCCCTCTCCAGCTTCTCGTAGAAGTCCTCCATGAAGGCGGTGGAGGCGGTGGCCACGTACTCGCAGTTGTGCATCATCATGATCACCGGCAGGTTCTTGGCGTCCTGGGACTTGCCCTTGCCCCGCTCGCCCACCGGCGTGGTGGAGGTCCACGCGCCGTAGGGCGTGCAGCTGGAGCGCTGCATGCCGGTGTTCATGTAGCCCTCGTTGTCCACGCACACGAACAGGATCTGCTCGCCCCGTTCCGCCGCCCCCGACAGGGACTGGAAGCCCACGTCCGAGGCGCCGCCGTCGCCCGCCAGGGCGAGCGCCGTCACCTCGCGCCCCTGACGCTTGTAGTGGCGCTTGACGCCGGCGAGCATGGACGCGGTGTTGGTGAGCAGCGGGTGGAACACCGGCACCTTGGTGCCGGTCAGCCCGTTGTAGCCCACCGAGCCCATGCCGGGAATGCAGCCGGGGGGCGTGGCCAGCACCGTGTCCGGGCCGACGCGGCGCAGGGTGTGGCGCATGATCAGCTCGGTGTTGCAGCCCTGACAGCCGGCCAGGCCCGGCACGAACAGGTCCTCCAACGTGCCCACCTCGTTGTAGATCCTGGCGGTGGTGACATACTTCAGGGCGCCGCGGCTGCAGGCCTTGACGCAGGCCGGGTCGCCGGCGCAGGTGTCGCATTTCACCACGTGGCCGCGGGCGGCGTTGTAGGCGATGCCGCCGTAGGAACAGCCCACGGTGCATAGCAGGCAGTTCACGCACTTGTCCCCGTCCCACTCGATGGTGCCCGTGTCGTCGTTCTTCGCCAGGGCGGCGGCCGGGCAGTTGGCCACGCACCTGGGATCGGCGCACTGGCGGCACAGGGCCAGCTCGAAGCGCCCGTAATCGGGCACGATCTGGATGCGCGAATCGGCCAGCGTCGCGCCGCCCTTGGCGTCCACGCAGGCTTCCATGCAGGCGTTGCAGCCGTCGCACAGCTCCGGCTTGAAGGCGATGGTGCTATAGGCTCCCATGGGCTTATCTCCAGAGGCGCGACATGAGGACGCGGGCCGTCTCCTGGGGCCGCACCAGGAAGTCGGTCTTCACCGGGGCGAGATCCACCCGGCGCAGCACCAGCTCCCACATGACGCCCGGATCGAAGGCGGCGTTGATGCCGAAAATGCCCAGCAGCCGGCCGTCCCGGAGCACCACCTTGAGATAGCTGCGCCCGTCGGGATCGGTTTCCGTGTATACCTCGGCGCCGTCCACGCCCTGCTCCTGGATGCCCACGGACACGGCGCGCTGGCCGAAGAAGGTGTAGGTGTTGAGGGGCACGCTGCCGGGAAAGGGCTTGAGCCCCGGGTCGCCCGCCATGGCCATGCCCGCCACCCGGCCCTGCTCCACGGCGTTGGGCAGGATGCCATTGACCGTTCTGGCGTCGCTGTAGAAGCTGCGCGCCTGGGCCACGTCCCCCGCAGCCCAGATGTTGTCCACGCTGGTGCGCATGGTGTCGTCCACCAGCACGCCCCGATCCACCTCCACCCCGGTGCCCGCCAGGAAGTCGGTGACCGGGGCCACCCCCACGCCCACCAGCAGCAGATCGGCGGCGATGGTCTCGCCCGCCTCCAGGCACACGGTGCAGCGGCTGCCGGCCGGCTCCACGCGCACCACCTTGTGCCCGGTGAGCAGCTTCACGCCGCGCTTGCGGAAGGCGCTCTCGATGATGGCCGCCGCCTGGGCGTCGAAATAGCCGGGCAGCACGTGGGGCTGCATCTCCACCACGGTCACCGCCGCGCCGGCCTTGGCCAGGTTCTCCGCCGCGTGCATACCCACCAGGCCCGCGCCCAGCACCACCGCCTGGCGCGCCTGCCCCAGGGCGTTCTTTAACGCCAGGGCGTCGTCCAGGGTGCGCAGCACGTGGAAGGGGCACTCGCGCAGCCCCGGGATGGGCGGCACCACGGGCGCGGCGCCCGTGGCCACCAGCAGCTTGCGGTAGGCGATCGCCCGCCCGTCGGCCAGATGCGCCCGGCTGCCGGCCGCATCCACCGCCGCCACCGCCGCGCCGCGCAGCAGCTCCGCCCGGCTGCGCGCGAAGTAACCCTCGTCCTTGAGGAACACGCGTTGTGCCTGGGAGCGGCCCGACACCACGTAGGGCAGCACCGTGGGCGAGTACGGCAGGCAGCTGTTGCGGGTCACCAGTGTCGCGCTGCCGTCCGCGTCATGCATGCGTATGGCATTGAGCGCCGACAGGGCGGCGTGGCTGGCGCCGAGGATCAGGTAGTCCGTCTGCATGCCGTTCCTCTCAATCGTTCTCGTTGAGCCACACGGTCTCGCCCGGCTGCCCGTCCTGGGCCAGCCGGGCGGTGCGCTCGATGACCCGGTGGAAGTGGTCCACCGTCAGGTCCGCCCCCGCCAGGCCGCCGATGAAGCTCATGGCCGGGATGCGCCGCGGCGCGCCGCTCAAGGCCGCCAGCGCGTCCTGATACAGGGGCCCGCCGTTCCAGCCGAAGCTGACGCTGCGGTCCACCACGCCCACCGCCTGCACGCCCGCCAGGGCCTCGACCAGGGCGCGCACCGGGAAGGGCCGGTAGGTCTTCACCTTCACCAGCCCCACCTTGCGCCCCTGGCTGCGCGCCTCGTCCACCGCGTCCTTGGCCGCCCCCGTCATGGAACCCAACGTCATCAGCGCGTACTCGGCGTCGTCCATGCGGTAGCGCTCCACCAGAGCAGCATGGCGCCGGCCGAAGCGGGCCGCCCAGTCCTCATGCACTTCCTCGATCACGCGCAGGACGTTCTGCATGCCGCGGCAATGGCCTTTGCGGTACTTCACGAACATCCGGGGACCCGGCCCGCCGGCGCCGCCGGTGAGGGGGTCCACCGCCATGGGCCGCTCCGGGTCCAGGGCCGCGTGCCAATTCACGCTTGGCGGACCGACGAACTCCCGCACCGCGCCCGCATCGGGCAGTTCGACCCGGGCCGCGCCGTAGGAAAGGTAGTTGCCGTCGTGGCACACATTGACCGGCAGCATCACGTCCCGGTGCTCGGCGATGCGGTAGGCCATGATGGTGGTGTCCAGCACTTCCTGCACCGTCTCGCAATACATCTGGATCCAGCCCACCTCGCGCACCGACATGGCGTCCTGGTGCCCGCCCCACACGCTCTGGGGCGTCAGGGTGTCGCGGGTGACGATGCCCATGACCATGGGCAGGCGCAGGCCGGGCGTGCGGATGTAGGGCTCGAACATGAAGGCCAGCCCCGGGCCGCAGGTGGCCGTGTAGACGCGCGCGCCGGCCAGTGCCCCGCCCTGCAGCACCGACAGGACGCTGTGCTCGCCCTCCGCGTCCACGATCTCGGCGTCCAGCTTGCCCTCCGCCACGAACTTGGCCAGGTACTCCACCAGGGACGACTGGGGCGTGATGGGATAGACGGCCACCATGTCCACCCCCGCCAGGGCGACGCCCCAGGCGGCCGCCTCGTTGCCGTCGCAGACGATGACTTTGGGCTTGGCTTCAATCACGGCACTCGATGCGCTCATCATGCGGCCTCCGGTACCATGGTGATCGCCCGGTGCGGGCATTCCTGGGCGCAGATGCCGCAGCCCTTGCAGGTGGCGAGATCGAAGTCGAACCAGGCTGGCTTTTCCACCACGCACTGCACCGGACAGTAGAGCCAGCACACGGCGCACTTCACGCACTTGGCCCGGTCCACCACCGGCCGCAGGCTGCGCCAGTCGCCGGGCAGCATGGGATTGGGCTTGGTGGCGATGGGACAGAGATCGTCGGGGACGTTGCTGGTATCGAAGAAGGGTTTCGCTTGTTTGATCATGCCCACCTCATTTCTGCGCCGCAGGCGCACACGAAGTTCCCCTCTCCCCCTGGGGAGAGGGGCTAGGGGAGAGGGAACTCTGCGCCGCAGGCGCACACGAAGTTCCCCTCTCCCCGCCGGGGAGAGGGGCTAGGGGAGAGGGGGACAAACGATGTACCTGCGTCCCCTCATACCCCCGCTCCAGCGCCTCCAGGTTCTGCTGCAGGCCGGCGTCGCGGAAGTCCGATTCGCGCACCGCGTGGCGCAGGGCTTCCAGGGACACCAGGCCCGTGGTGCGGGCAAACGCGCCGAGCATGATGGTGTTGGTGATGGGCCGCCTGAAGATGTCCAGGGCGATGGCCACCGCGTCGCACAGACCCACGGTCTTCACCTGCTCCGGCAGGCGCAGTTCCTCCAGGCCCCTGGCGGTGGTCTGCACCAGCACGCCGTCGTCGCGCAGGCCCTCGAAGATGTTCACCGCCCGCGCCACGGTGGGATCGATGCACACGATGCAGTTGGGGCGGTAGATGTTGGTCATCTGCCGGATCTCGCGCTCGTCGCAGCGCAGATAGGTGGCCACCGGCGCGCCGCGGCGCTCGAAGCCGAAGGACGGCACGGCCACCACGAACTTGCCCTCGGCCACCAGGGCCGCCGCCAGCATGCTGCCCATGAGGACGGCCCCCTGGCCGCCGCGCCCGTGGATGCGTACTTCATACATGGCTCACCTCCATCCCGGCTTGGTGCCGGGCTGCGGGACGCCGCTGCCCCGGATGGGCAGGCGCGGCAGCGCGAAGCCCTGGTTGTAGGCCGCCCGGGTGACGATGACATACTTGAGTGCCCAGCCGGCCAGGGCGGCAATGAGGCCGCCCAGCGCTGCGAACCAGGGAGAGCCGCCCAGGGCCGAAGCCACCAGCAGCAGCGCCGGCAGCCCGTTGCCGGCGAACAGGAAGGGCTTGTCGAAGCGGCTATAGACCTGCAGGGTCTTCACCGGCGCGCCGGCGGCGGCGAGCTGGTTGAGATAGCCGCGCCATACCACGGTCCGGGACAGCAGCAGCAGCAATGCGGCGGCGGCAATGCCGCGGGAGTTCATTCCAGCCGCGGCCGCCAGCAGCAGCATCCAGCCCGCCCCCTCCGCCAGGCCGGTGGTGACGATCAGGGGCACGATGCGCTGCTGGCGCCAGGCGGGGATGCCCTTGGCCGCCCGCAGGATGCGCCCCTGGGCGTAGAGGAAGGCCATCGCGAGCAGCGCCGGCAGCCACACCCACGCGCCGCCGAACCATAGGGCGGCCAGGCCGGCGCCGAACAGCAGGGGCGCGATCATGGCCTCCCGGGACATCCACGAAGTTTGCGGATGGAAGAACACGTGCAGCGCCCGCCAGGGCTTGCCGATTTCCAGCCAGACGCAGGTCAGGCCCAGGGCGATGAAGGCCAGGCCCAGGGCCAAGGGCGCCCGGTAGTCCAGGCCTGCTGCCTGGGCCAGGGCGGCGAACAGCACCAGCCCGGTACCGGAGCCACCGCCGATGAAGTTGCCGGCGGCGCGGATGTCCCAGTTGCCCTGGTGCCAGGGGGCGGGGGTGAATGTGCGAGTTTTCATTTCCGGTCCCAGATGTAGTACACGCCCGGATCGGTGCCCAGCTCCTCGTGCATGCGGAAGTGCTGGGTCTCGGCCAGCAGCTGCGACACGTTGCTGGCCGGGTCGTCCCGGTCGCCGAAGGCCAGGGCCCCGGCGATGCAGGAGTTCACGCAGGCGGGCGTCACTTCCGGATCCACGCCCGGCGTGAGACCCTTTTCCTTGGCAGCGTCGATGCGGCCGATACAGAAGCTGCACTTGGTGGCCACCGACAGGCGCTTGTCGTCGAAGCGCGCCGCCTCGGACTGGGTCGGCTGCTCGCCGTAGGAGAACTCGGCCCGGTGGCTGATATAGCGGGCCTGGTAGGGACAGGCGACGGCGCAATAGCCGCAGCCGATGCACAAGTCATAGTCGATGCCCACCAGCCCGTCGTCGCGCTGATAGGTGGCGGTGGAGGGGCACACCTCCATGCAGGGCGGATTGGCGCAGTGCATGCACCCGACGGGCACGAAGCTGCGGCGTACGTCCGGGAACTCGCCCGATTCGATGTCCAGCACGCGCCGCCACTGCACGCCGGGGGGTGTGGCGTTGGCGTGGCGGCAGGCGGCGGTGCAGGTCTGGCAGCCGACGCAGCGGCGCAGGTCCACCGTCATGATGTAACGCGTCATAGTTTGCGCACCCCCACTCTTACCAGGTCAGCGGCGGAACCGGTGGCATCGGTCAGTTCCATGGACATGGGCACCAGGCTGTTCATGCTCGGCGCCTTCATATCTTTGGCATAGGGTGTGACCCAGTGGTCGAACTGCCCGAGCATGAGCAGCGTGTCGGGCCGGATGCCCTGGCGCAGCACTGCCGGCCCCCTGGTGGTGCCCAGGTAGGAGCGCACCTCCACCATGTCCCCCTCCTCGATGCCCAGCTCCCGCGCCCGCTGGCTGTTGATCACCACGCCCCGGTGGCCGCGCAGGTTGCCGGCCACCTCGTCCATGAGCTGGATACCCACGTTGCTGCCCCAGGCGTACTGCATGCTGCGCGAGGTCACCAGCCAGAAGGGATAGTCGTCCAGGGAGCCGGCATGCTTGAGGGTCTCTCTCTCCCAGATGCCGGGAAAATCCTTCACCGGCGGCAGCGCCTGGTACTCGGTGAGCTGTGCGTCCCACCAGGTGATGCCGCGCTCATGCAGGCGGTTGCCCAGCTCCACGCCGGTGCGCAGCAGGCGCTCCTGGTAGGGCATCTCGAAGCGGATGCCTTGCTTCCTCAGCTCCGGGAACAGGTACCAGGACAGGCGGGAGATGGGCCGGGTGCGGTAGCCGTTCTCGCGGAACCAGTCCAGGCCGTCGGCTGCCTTGCCGCCGGTGATCTCGGCGCTGGCGCTGCGGCACACCCGGTCCCAGATGGTTTGGGCGTCATGCTTCTGCTTGGGATCGAGGCGGAAGTCGTACACGCCGTTGACCAGGGGCACGCCGGCGGCGCCCCGGTTGATGGCTTCGTTGTAGCGCTCCAGCAGCCCGGTGCGCGCCGCCAGTTCCGTGGCGATATCGGTGAAGTCGCGGGTCTCGCCGGCGGGCTTCACCGCCGGCTGGCGCAGGGCGAAGCCCTCGTGATCCCAGAACTGCTCGATGAACTTGCTGCCGCCGATGCGGATGAGTTGGAAGCTCTCGATGTCGGTGCACTCGGGCAGCAGGATGTCCGCCATGTGGTTGGTTTCGTCGCGGGTATAGGCGAACGCCACCACGAAGGGAAACTCGGCAATGCGCTCGGCGATGGCCTTGGTGTCCCAGAAGGAAATGCTCGGGTTGGTGCGGTAGCAGAACCAGATATCCGGCGCCGTCACCTTGGGCCACTTGTCCGGCGACTCCTTGCGGAACATCCAGGCGAGATGGGTGGGGCCCAGCGCCGTGCTCCAGGGCGAGTCGGCCGACAGGGGCACCAGGGTGTCGTGGGCGTTGCGCACCCGCGGCCGCGGCGACCAGTGCTCCTTGTCGGTCGGGTTCATGGGGTAGTGCATGAAGCCGTCCTCGTTGGGGCGCACGCTCGCCTGGCGCGAGGTGGCGGGACGGTTCAGGCGCACCGTGGTGCCCAGGGTGCCCCCCGGCACTTCCAGGGCGCCCACCAGGCAGGCGAGCAGGGTGCGCGCCCAGCAGCACTCGTAGCCGCCCCAGCCGTTGGTGACCGTCTTGCCCATGGCGACGGCCACCGGCCGGTAGGGCAGCACCTCGCCCTCGATCTCCACCGTCGCGCCCACCTGGGCATGCTCCAGGAACTCGCCGGCGATGCGCCGCACCGTGCCCGGGCGCACGTCGCACACCTTCTCCGCCCATTCGGGCGTATAGGGCTTCATGTGGGCCGCCAGCCGGGCGAAGGCGGTTTGTGCGGCGATGCCCCGGTGGTGCCATTCCTGCCCGTCGGCGCCCACCTCCAGGGCGTCGACGGTGAAGCTGCCCTCCAGGGCCGGATCGGTGTTCTCCGTCTGCACCGGCACTGCCGCGCCCCGCGCCAGGTCCCACAGCAGCGGCCGGCGCGTGGCCGGGTCGCGCAGGTAGTAGCCGTTGGGCCCCACCAGGTAGGGCGAGCCGGTGTGATGCTTGAGGAAGTGCAGGTCCAGGGCCTGGCGCGGCTGCTCGTGCAGCAGCACATGGATCAGGCCGTACAGGAAGGCCGCGTCGGTCTTGGGCTTGATCGGCACCCATTCGGCGGAACAGGCCCCCGTCACGGACAGATGGGGCTCGATCTGCACCCGCTTGATACCCCGGGCCCGCGCCTGCCCGTGGCGCCAGGTGCCGGCCACGCCCCCCGAGGCCTCGATGTTGGCGCCGAAGGACAGCACGTACTTGGTGTTGGGTGTGTCGGCGGATACGGTGAAGGCCCGGTGCCACAGCTCGCCGTAGAGGTGCTCCGAGTGGTAGCACTTCACCCCCTGGCCGCTGCCGAAGCTGAAGTCCACCGGGCCCCAGGCGGACAGGAAGGCCGGGAACGTGCCCATGTAATAAGTGGGCGTGCCGCCGCCGCCGAAGGTGGCCGCCACCCGCGGGAAACCCTCCTCGTCCTTGAGCCCTTTGGCGCGCACCTCGTTGAGCTTGGCGGCGACGATGTCCAGGGCCTCGTCCCAGGAGATGGGTACGAAACCCGGGTCGTGCTCCCTGCCCTTGAGCGGGTTGGTGCGCTTCATGGGCTGCAGCAGGCGGTTGGGGTTGTAGGTCTTCTGCACCAGGCCGTAGGCCTTGACGCAGCACTTGCCGCCGCCCGGGTGCACCTCCGCGGCGCGAAAGTTGGGCTCCACCTCGGTGGCAACACCATCCTCGACCTTGACGGTCAGCAGGTCCGGCCCGGCGACGCACTGGTAGCAGTACTGGGGAACCTTGGAAACACTCTTGGCCATTGGGGATTCCTCGTAGGCGTGTAGGTCGGGCTTCAACCCGACATGGGGCGCCCGAGTCGGGCTAAAGCCCGATCTACCGCGCCTTCGCCGCCTTGGCGGCCACGCGCGCGCGCAGCTTCTCCACCTCGACCACGAAGCGGCCGTGCTCGCCGCGACTGATTTCCTCCGCGTCGTCGCGGGCCACGACGGAGAAGCTCACCTTGCGCCCCTCCACCGCCGCGACCGAGACGGTGATCTCCACGTTCATGCCCACCAGGGTGGCGCCGCTGTGGCTGATGGCGATGCCCGTGCCCACCGAGTCCTCGCCGGGATCGGTGAAGCCCAGCAGAAAGTCACGGCAGGCGATCTCGATGTCGCGCACCAGCTCGGGCGTGGCATACACGCGCAGCTCCTCGCCCAGGAAATCGATGGTGCGCGGCTTGTCTATCGTGATACGGCGCGTCGTGCTAGCGCCCACAGGAATGCTCTTCATCCTATCTCCTTCCGTCTGCACTAAATTGCCATAACACCGCGCCACTGCTCGTCTTTATGATCACTCGAAGGCGCCCGGCGCGTATTACCATGATTCATTTTTTATGTTTACAAGTGCAATTTTTGTATCATTTTAGAGCCGCCCTGTTTCGCCTCGATTTGACTTAAATCAAGCAAGTCCGGAAAAGTCCTACCTAGGATGCGGTCTTGAGGAGAGGCACTACCATCAGCGCCAAGGAGGAGAAACAAAATGGGCTTCACCGCCTCGTTCCGGGGAGAGTACGACCCCATCGAGATCGCCAGCCGCGATCAGGTCCAGGCGCTGCAGCTGCAGCGCATGAAATGGTCCGTCGCCCACGCCTACGACAACGTCGCCCACTACCGCAGGAAGTGTGAGGCGGCGGGGGTTCATCCCCAGGATCTCAAGGAGCTGGCCGACCTGGCCAGGTTCCCGTTCACCACCAAGCAGGACCTGCGCGAGACCTACCCCTTCGGCATGTTCGCCGTGCCCATGAACAAGGTGGTGCGCATCCATGCCTCCAGCGGCACCACCGGCAAGCCCACCGTGGTGGGCTACACCCGCAACGACATCGACATGTGGGCGGACGTCATGGCGCGCTCCATCTATGCCGCGGGCGGGCGCGCCAGCGACATGGTGCACAACGCCTACGGCTACGGCCTGTTCACCGGCGGCTTGGGCATGCATTACGGTGCCGAGCGTCTGGGCTGTGCCGTGGTCCCCATGTCCGGCGGCAACAGCGAGAAGCAGGTCCAGCTCATCATGGACTTCAAACCCGACATCATCTGTGCCACGCCTTCCTACATGCTGGCCCTGGCCGAGGAGTTCGAGCGCCAGGGCCTGGACCCGGCCCAGACGTCCCTGCGCATCGGCCTGTTTGGCGCCGAGCCGTGGACCAACGAGATGCGGCGCGAGATCGAGACGCGCTTCCGCATGGACGCCATCGACGTATACGGCCTGTCGGAAGTGATGGGGCCGGGCGTGGCCGTCGAGTGCATCGACACCAAGGACGGCCCCCACATCTGGGAGGACCACTTCTACCCCGAGATCATCGACCCGGTCACCGGCGAGGTGCTGCCCGACGGCGAGCTGGGGGAACTGGTATTCACCACCCTGAGCAAGGAGGCCCTGCCGGTGATCCGCTACCGCACGCGCGACCTCACGCGCCTGCTGCCGGGCACGGCGCGGCCCATGATGCGGCGCCTGGACAAGATCTGCGGGCGCTCCGACGACATGCTGATCATCCGGGGCGTGAACGTCTTCCCCACCCAGATCGAGGAGTTGATCCTCAAGCACGCCACGCTCGCCCCCCACTATGTGCTGGAAGTGTCCCGGGAACAGCACCTGGACCACCTGGAAGTCCTGGTGGAGCCGAAGCCCGAGTTCGCCCAGGCCGACGAAGCGGCGCGTGCCCGCGCCGCCGCCGAGCTGCAGCACCACATCAAGTCCTACATCGGCATCAGCGCGCAGGTGCGGGTGGTGGCGCCCGGCAGCATCGAGCGCTCCGTGGGCAAGGCGAAGCGGGTGATCGACAAGCGGAAGAAGTAAACGGCGAGGGGCGCCGGCCCTGTGGCCGACGCCCCGTCGCCCGTAGGTCGGACTTCAGTCCGACATCGATGCTTGAGTCGGGCTAAAGCCCGACCTACAGTCCGACCTCCAATGCCGGTTTATGCGGTCGCGGTCAACCGCACGAACTTGTCCATCAACTGGTCTTGCGTTTCCGCGTGCTCGGGGTCGGGCACGATGCAGTCCACCGGACAGACTTTGATGCACTGGGACTCGTCGAAGTGCCCCACGCACTCGGTGCACCGCTCCGGGTCGATGACATAGGTTTCATCGCCCTGGGAGATGGCGTTGTTGGGGCACTCGGCTTCGCACACGTCGCAGTTGATGCAGTCTTCCGTAATAACCAGAGCCATTTCCGTTCCTCGTCAAGCGATAACCCAGGTCTCGCCGGAATTGAGCAGCTTGGCCAGTTCCCCCCTGCCCTTGGCGGCGCGCGCCGCCTGCTCCAGGTCCGCGTTCAGTTCCTCGTAGCTGGGCGCCTCGACGCAGCGGAACACACCCAGGGGCACGGGGAAGTCGGGCCGGTCCAGCTGGGTCAGCAGATAGCTCAGGGCGCCGTGGGGGTCGCGCTCGTCGTGCACCAGCAGATCGGCCTCGGTCACGCCGTTCTCGCCGACGGTGACCACCTCCGGCTGCAGGCCGCGCAGGCGCAGGCCCTTGTTGCGGTCCTTGCCGAACAGCAGGGGCTTGCCGTGCTCCAGCAGCACGCGCGTCTCCGCCTTGACGGTCTTGTCCGTGAGGAAGCCGTAGGCGCCGTCGTTGAAGATGTTGCAGTTCTGGAAGATCTCGACGAAGGCCGTGCCCTGGTGCTCGGCCGCGCGCCGAAGCACGCCGTTCAAGTGCTCCTGCTCCACGTCCACCGAGCGGGCGACGAAAGTGGCGCCGGCGCCCAAGGCCAGGGACACGGGGCTGAAGGGGCGGTCGATGGAGCCCAGGGGCGTGGTCTTGGTCTTCTTGCCGAATTCCGAGGTGGGCGAATACTGCCCCTTGGTCAGGCCGTAGATGCGGTTGTTGAGCAGGATGATCTTCAGGCCGATGTTGCGGCGCATGGCATGGATGAAGTGGTTGCCGCCGATGGCGAGCGCGTCGCCGTCGCCGGTCACCACCCAGACCGACAGCTCCGGCCGCGACACCTTGAGCCCCGTGGCGATGGCCGGCGCGCGCCCATGGATGCTGTGCATGCCATAGGTTTCCATGTAGTAGGGAAAGCGGCTGGAGCAGCCGATACCCGAAATGAAGGCGAAGTTCTCCCGGGGAATGCCCAGGGTGGGCAGCACCTTCTGGATCTGGGACAGGATGGCGTAGTCGCCACAGCCCGGGCACCAGCGCACATCCTGGTTGGATTCGAAGTCTTTCTTGGTCAGCGCATTCATCAGCACAGCTCCACGATCTTGTCGTAAATCTCGGACACCTTGAACGGCTTGCCCTGCACCTTGTGCAGCTCGACGGGCGCCACCAGATAGCGCTCGCGCACCAGCCGCGACAGCTGTCCCAGGTTCATCTCCGGCACCAGGATGCGCCGGTAGCGTCCCAGCACTTCGCCGAGATCCGGCGGGAACGGGTTGAGGTGGCGCAGATGCACCTGGGCCACTTTCCTGCCCTCCTGGCGCGCGAAATCCCGCGCCTGGGCGATGGCGCCATAGGTGCTGCCCCAGCCCAGCACCAGCAGCTCGGCATCCGCGTCGCCCTCTACGACCGTGGGCGGGATGTCCCGGGCGATGCGCGCCACCTTGGCGGCGCGGATCTCCACCATGCGCTGGTGATTGACCGGATCGTGGGACACGTTGCCCGTGAGGAAGTCCTTCTCCAGGCCGCCCACCCGGTGCTCCATGCGCGGCGTGCCCGGCCGCACCCAGGCGCGTGCCAGGTTGTCGTCGCGGGCATAGACCTTGTAGCCCTCCGGCTCGGTGCGGAACTTCACCTCCACCTTGGGCAGGCTCGCCACGTCTGGAATGAGCCAGGGCTCGGTGGCGTTGGCGATGCCGCCGTCGGACAGCAGGATCACGGGCGTCATGTACTTCACGGCGATGCGGAAGGCTTCCAGGGTGGTGTCGAAGCAGTCGGCCGGGGAACTGGCCGCCAGCACCGCCACCGGACATTCACCGTTGCGCCCATATACCGCCTGCAGCAGGTCCGACTGCTCGATCTTGGTGGGCAGTCCCGTGGACGGGCCGCCGCGCTGCACGTTCACCACCACCAGGGGCAGCTCCAGCATCACCGCCAGACCCAGCGCCTCGGTCTTGAGCGCCATGCCCGGGCCCGAGGTGGTGGTCAGCCCCAGCACGCCGCCGTAGGCCGCGCCGATGGCCGAGCAAATGCCGGCGATCTCGTCCTCCGCCTGGAAAGTGGTCACGTTGAAGTGCTTGAGCGCCGACAGCTCGTGCAGGATGTCCGAGGCGGGCGTGATGGGATAGGAGCCAAGGAACAGCTTGACCCCGGACAGCTCGGAGGCGGCCACGGCCGCCAGCGCCACCGCCTGGTTGCCGGTGACGCTGCGGTACTTGCCCGGCCGGACGTCGGCCTTGCGCACCTGGTAGGCGGCGGGAAACATCTCGGTGGCGTCGGCGTAGGCATAGCCGGCGCGCAGGGCCGTGACGTTGGCCTCGGCGATCTCGGGCTTGCGCGCGAACTTGCGGCGGATGTCCTCCGCCTCCTTCTCCAGGGGACGGCTGTACAGCCACAGCATCAGCCCCAGGGCGAAATAGTTCTTGCAGCGCCCCACTTCCTTCTTCGACAGGCCGCTGTCGCGCAGGGCCACGGCCGTCAGCTCGCCGATGTCGATGCGGTACAGGCGGTAGCGCTCCAGGCTGCCGTCCTCCAGGGGGTTGGAGGCATAGCCGGCCTTCTGCAGGTTGCCGTCGGTGAACGCCCCGGTGTTGGCGATGATCATGCCGCCCGGCTTGAGGTCGGCCAGGTTGACCTTGAGCGCCGCCGGGTTCATGGCCACCAGCACGTCGGGTGCGTCCCCCGAGGTGAATACCGGCCGCGACGAATACTGGATCTGGTAGCCGGAAACGCCGAACAGCGTGCCGGAAGGCGCGCGGATCTCCGAGGGGAAATCCGGATGGGTCACGAAGTCGTGGCCGGCCTTGGCCACAGACTTGGAAAATTCGGCGCCGGTGAGCTGCATGCCGTCGCCCGAGTCGCCGGCGAAGCGGATGACGACGCTCTCCAGCTCCTCCACGCGCCGCACGCGCGACAACGCCTGCGCGGCCTGGGCCCGGCCGCTGTCCGAGCCGGTCTCGTCTCGCACCGACTCGGTCACCCCGTCAAAAGCGGTCATAGGACAAATCCCTCACAAAAAGGATTGGAATCTGCCTCTATGTTGGGTTATTATTGGTTGGAAGTCAAACTATTTGTTATCCACCAATTTGACCTGCGTCAAATTGTTTTCAAACAGCTTTTTGTATGTTGCAGGATACCACGCTCCAAGGAGGAGGCCCCATGAGCATCCGTGACCGCGTCGAGCGGCTGTGCACCCGGCTCCATGACTCGCCACAATACCAAAGCCAGGGCGCGACCCTGTTCGTAGACCTGGAGCGCCAGGAAGTGCGCCGCAAGTACCTGCCGGCGGACGTGCTGGCCCATTTCCTCGGCGGGCGCGGCGCCAATATGTGGCTGCTGTACAACCTGCTGGAGGAGGAGCGGGACGCCCTCGACCCGGAGGTGCCCCTGATCTTCGGCGCCGGCGTGCTCACCAGCCACGTGCCCTCGGCCACCCGGGGCAATTTCACCGGCAAGTCGCCGGACTCCTACGCCATCCTGGACGCCAACGCCGGCGACTACTTCCCGGCCTTCTTCAAGCGCCACGGCTACGACCACCTGGTGCTCTACGGGCGCGCGCCGCGCCTCACGCTGCTGCGCATCGCCTACCAGGAGGTGAGCTTCCACGATGCGACACCTTACGCCGGGCTGGACAACCTGGACACGGCCGCCGCCGTGGAGCGCGACTTCGCCTGCAGTGAGCGCAAGGACATGGCGCTCGCCCGTATCACCAGCGCCGGCGAGAACCTGGTGCGCTGCGCCGGCATCATGGGGGGCATCAAGTCCATCTGGGCGCGCGGCGGCGCCGGCGCCAAGATGGGCTCGCTGCGACTCAAGGCCATCATGGTACACGGCAAGCCGCCGGAGGATCCCCTGCCCGCCCCGTTCAAGGCCCACAACAAGGCCATCGGCAAGAAGATCACCGGCACCTCGGTCATCAAGAACGCCCTCAAGACCGTGGGCACGCCCTTCCTCTACAAGCCCAGCCGTGTGCTGGGGGCCCTGGGTACCAAGAACAACCAGGAGACCGCCTGGTTGGACAGCCTGGACGCCGACAACTTCGATCCCTACCGCCCGGGCATGGACGGCTGTTTCAAGTGCCCCGTCCATTGCCGCAACCAGAACGACATGACGCCCGAGGGCAAGGGCGGCTGGGGCGCCGGCGCCCTCAAGGGGCTCAAGGGCAACGCCTCCTACGACAAGGCCCAGGCGGAGCTGGAGCACGGCAAGCGCCGCACCTACAACGGCATCCGCAACGACGGCGTGTTTGACCGCTACGACAAGGGCGACGGCCCCGAGTACGTGACGGTGGGCAAGTTCGGCCCCAACATCGGCATCAAGGAGCCGGAGCAGGTATTGCGCCTGAATAACATTCTCAACGACCTGGGGCTGGATTCCGCCTCCACCGGCGCGGCGCTCGCCTGGGCCATGGAGCTGTACCAGCGCGGCATCATCACCCGGGAGCACACCGGCGGCCTGGACCTGTCCTGGGGCAACTACCCGGTCATTGAGAAGCTGCTGTTCATGACCGCCCGGCGCGAGGGCTTCGGCAACGTCATCGCCGACTCGGCGCGCGCCGTAGACCTGGGCCACTACCCGCCCGAGGCCCTGCGCTACCGCATGGCGGTGAAGGGCCTGTTCCAGTCCGACCCCCACGACGCCCGCATCCTCAAGGCCTTCGCCCTGGGACTGGCGGTGGCCACCCGCGGCATGGACCACCTGCGCAACCGGGTCACCCTGGAGATCAACGCCCGCATCAACGACGACCCGGCCTTCAAGACGGCCCTCTACGGCGGCGTGGTGGCGGCCGAGCCCAACTCCTACCAGGGCAAGGAATACGCGGTGCGCAAGTGCGAGGACACCTTCGCCGTGGGCGACTCGGTGGGCATGTGCCGCTTCGACACCAAGCTGTTCAACTCCCCCACCCTGCCGGACACGGAGGACTTCGCCGCCCAAGTGAGCACGCTCACCGGCCTGCCCTTCGGCGCCCAGGAAATGGAGCGCATCGGCCGCAACGTGATCGGCCTGGAGCGCCTGCTCAACTTCCGCCTGGGACTGCGCAGCCGCGACGACACCCTGCCGCCGCGCTGGTTCGAGGAAGGCAACACCTTCGGCCCGTTCAAGGGCGAGCGGGTGGATCCCGCCGAGTTCGAGCGGCTGAAGGCGCGTTTCTATGCCCTCACCGGACTCAACGGCGAGGGCGTGCCGATGGCGGACTGGCACGAGCAGCTGGCCCGGGTCACCACCGGCTTCGCGGTGCGAGTGGAGCTGCCCGCCGACACCCCGGGGGCGCCGGAGCGCGCGGTGGTCATCGACGAGCCGGTGGCCACGGTGGCGGAGCTGCGCCAGGTGCTGGCGCGGCGCCTGCCGGAAGCGGCGCAGCGCCTGGCCGACCGCAACCTGAACGTGGCCCTCAACGGGGAGATGCACCTGTCGGGCGAACACGGCGTGCCGGTCCGGAACGGCGACCGGGTGACGGTGTTCCCGATGATGGCGGGGGGGTAAACGAAAACCTCTTCCGACGCAAAGAACGCAAAGGCGCCAAGTACGCAAAGACCAGGATATCTAGATTTTCCTTTGCCGCCTTTGCGTCTTGGCGTCCTTTGCGTCGAGGGCGGTGCTCTCTGAGTTGCTAGCCTTCGCCGCGGTGATGGGCCAGCACTTCGCCCAGGGCGTCCATGTCCACGGGCTTGAGCAGGTGGTGGTCGAAGCCCGCTTCCTGGCAGCGGCGCCGGTCCTCCTCGCCGCCCCAACCGGTCATGGCGGCCAGTACGGCGTCGGGAAGCACTTGCCGCAGGCGCCGCGCCACCTCGTAGCCGTCCATGCCGGGCAGACCGATGTCCAGCAGCACCACCTCGGGACGGAAGGCTGCCGCCTTCTCCAGGGCGGCGGGGCCGTTGTGGGCCAGCTGAACCTGGTGGCCCAGCATTTCCACCACGACGCCGACGCTTTCGGCGGAATCCCGGTTGTCGTCCACCACCAGCACGCGGCGGGCCTGGCCGGTGGCCGGGACGCTCGTTTCTGCCACTTCCACCTCCTCCCCGGCAGTCCGCGGCGGTGACGCCAGCGGCAGCCGGACGATGAATTCGCTCCCCTGACCGACGCCGCCGCTGCGGGCTTCGACGCCGCCCCCATGCATCTCCACCAGGGTCCTCACCAGGGTCAGGCCGATGCCCATGCCGCCCTGGGTCTGCCCCGGCGTGCTGTCGCCCTGCACGAACAGGTCAAAGATGCGCGGCAGCATCTCCGGTGCGATGCCGATGCCGTTGTCGCGCACCCGCACCACCGCCTGGTCGCCGTCGCGTTCGGTCGTCAACCAAATATAGCCGTTATCGTGAGTGTATTTGGCGGCGTTGTTGAGCAGGTTGGCGATCACTTGGGTGATGCGCACCGGATCGGCGTCTATGTACAAGGGCTCGGGATGCAGGGTCACCGAAAGCCGGTGCCCGCCACTGGCGATGGCCGAACGGCTCGCTTCCAGGGCGTCGTTGACCACCGATGACAGTTCGACGCGTCGCATCACCAGGCGGATCTTGCCCTGGGTCATGCGCGACACCTCCAGCATGTCGTCCACCAGCCGCACCAGGTGCTCCATCTGCCGGGTGGCCATCCGCCGCAGCCGCTCCAGCGCCGGCTCCCGGCTGCCGGCCAGCTTCATGACGTGGAGGGCATTGCTGATGGTGGCCAGGGGATTGCGCAGCTCGTGAGCAAGGGTGGCAAGGAACACGTCCTTGGAGCGGGCCGACTCCTTGAGTGCCTCCTCCGCCTGCTTGCGCGCGTCGATGTCGAACAGCACGCCCACCAGGGTGACGGGGCGCCCGCCCTCGTCGCACAGCACCTGGCCGCGCGCGCCCAGCCAATGAACCGAGCCGTCCGGCCACAGGACGCGGAATTCCGTCTCGAACTCGACGCAGTCCACGATGGCCTGGGCCAGAAGGCGGTCTACCCGCTCCCGGTCTTCCCGGTACACATCCGCCAGCAGGGACTGATAGTCGGCGTGGGACCAGCCCGCCTCCCGGCCGAACAGCGGCCCCATCTCCTTGGACTCGCGCACCACGCCGGGCTGGATGTCCCATTCCCACACTGCCATGTGGGCCGCCTCCAGGGCGAAATGCAGCCGCTCCTGACTGCGCTTCGCCTCGGCGGCCGCCAGCTGGCGCGCCTCCTCCACGCGCCGCCTCTCGGTGACGTCGCGGAAGATCAGCACCACCCCGGTCATGTTGCCCGCCTCGTCGCGGATGGGCGCTGCGCTGTCATCTATCGGCCGTTCCGTGCCGTCCCGGGCGATGAGCAGGGTATGGTTGGCCAGCCCCTTGGCACTGCCATGACGCAGTACCAGGCTGATCGGGTTCTCCCGCGGCTCGTGGGTCGCCTCGTTGACGATGCGGAATACCTCCTCCAGGGGCCGGTCGATGGCTTCGTCGCGGGGCCAGCCGGTCAGCGCCTGGGCCATGGCATTGAGATAAGTGACCCGCCCGGCCAGGTCGGTGGCGATGACCGCGTCGCCGATGCTCGCCAGGGTGGTACGGAACCATTCCCGCTGCAGGCCCAGTTCGTGCTCGGAGTGGCGCAGGTTCGCCGCCGTCTCGTCGGCCCGGCGCCGCGCCATGACCTGGGCCCAGGTGATGCCCGCCAGCAGCAGGCTCAGCAGCGCCCCGCCCACCGCCGCCAGCGCCGCCGAATCGGACGGCGTCTGCCGTTCGAATTCGGGCCGGGAGGCGAACGCCAGGGTCCAGGGACGGCCGGCCACGGTGATGGTGCGCATGGTGGTGAACCGGGGATCGGCCACCGGCTCCTCCGGGTAGCGGTACATGAGGCTGTCGGGGCGCGCCTCGTGGCCGTCGTAGACCTCGAACCCCACTTCCGGCACGCCCTGCCGGGCGAACACGGCATTGAGGAAATCCCCCACGCGGATGGGGCTGTAGACGAAACCGCTCAGCCTGGCCCGCCGGCCCTCGAGCGTATAGGGAATGGCGCCGCCCTCATACACCGGCACGTAGATGAGGTAGCCCGCCTGGTGCGGCCCGTCGATCTCCTGCACCAGGGTCACCATGCCGGAGGCGACCGGCACGCCTTCGTCACGCGCCCGCTCCATGGCGGCACGCCGGGTGGGATCGGTAAACATGTCATAGCCCAGGGCCGCCCGGTTGCGCCGGTCCTGGGGCTCCAGGAACAGGATGGCGTGGTATTCGCCGCGCGCGCCTTCCGGCCATACATGGAAGCCCTCCGCACCCCGGGCGCGCATGGCCCGCTCCAGGGCATCCTTCTCCTCGGGCGGGAGGCGCCTGCTCCAGCCGATGCCTTGAATGCCAGGATAGTAGTCGCCCAACCGAACGCGCATGACGAAGGCGCGGAACGCCTCGGCGTCCACCCCGGGCACCGCGGCGAACAGCCCGGCACCGCCGCGCAGGAGCGCCACCGTCGATTCGACGCGATCGGTAATGCGGCTTTCTATGTAGAGGACTTGATTGTGGAAGCGGAAGCGGTTGCGGGCGTCGAGGGCGCGGCTGTATTCCAGGGTTATCAGCACGGTCGCCAGCAGCCCGGCGCCAAGCACGAACAGCGGAGCCCACCGGTAGGGGCTGGTGTCACGGCTCATCCGGGCTGCCTTGGATCGCGAATCAGTCGGGCCCGGAATGATGCCATGAAAGGAGAATAAATCCTAGAGATCCCCCTTTTTTATCAGGGATATGTCACCCCTTGTGGCAGCGTGGTGCTCAGGTCGCGGGCTCCGCGTTGCTGCTGCCGGGCTGAGGCTCGTTTCCCCGCACGTGGGGAACATTGCCGCCCTCGGCTTCCCATTTGCCGATCTCGCCTTTCAGGGCGCGGCGCTCGCTGCGCCGGCGCCGCTCGTACCAGATCTGGTTGGCCACGCCGGCGCCCAGGACGGCGGCGAGGCCCACAAGCAGCCACTTCGCGATCATCGTCGTGTCTCCCCGTCAGTGCATGCGTCCGAGCAGCGACACCAGATCCTCGGCGTGCTGCTCTTCCGCCGCCAGCACGTCCTCCAGCAGGCGCCGGGTGGTGGGGTCCTTGGACCCGAAGTAGTTGATCATTTCGCGATAGCTGTCGATGGCGATGCGCTCGGCCACCAGGTCCTCCTTGATCATGTCCTCGAGGGACCCGCCTGCCACGTATTCGGCATGGCTGCGCGACGACAGGCCGTCGGGGGAGAAGTCCGGCTCGCCGCCGAGCTGCACGATGCGCTCCGCTATGCGGTCGGCATGATCCTGCTCCTCCGCCGCGTGCTGGGCGAATTCGGCCGCCACGCTGTCCGCGTTGATGCCGCTGGCCATGAAGTAGTGGCGCTTGTAGCGCAGCACGCACACCATCTCGGTGGCCAGTGCCTCGTTGAGCAGCTTGACGGCGGTTTCCCGGTCCACATGGTAGCCCTCGGTCACCGCACCCTGCTCGATGTGCCGGCGCGCGCGCTCGCGCAGCGCCTTGATGTCCATGACGAAAGATCCTTGGGACATGTCCTTTCCTCCGTTTTGTGCTATTGGCGTGGCGGATGCCTCTTCGACCGCTGCTCCGGCACCGTGACGAACAACAGCAGGTTCTCCTCGGTATCCGGATCGCTGAGCAGGACATAAGCCACTTCCTGCGCCGCCTTCGGCTCCTGGCGGCGCAGGGAGGAGCGCAGCACGCGCCCCGACCGCGCCGCGGGACGCAAGGGCCGCGTTCTGCGCCTCATCTCGTGCGCCGGCATGATGGCGTCACGGCCGGCGCGACAACAGGAAGCCGATGATCAGGCCGGCGACGGCCGCCACCCCGATGGACTTCCAGGGGTTTTCCGCCACATAGGTCTGGGTCAGATCGGCGGCGCGGCGCGCCCGTTCCGCCGCCGCCGTCTGGGCATCCTCGACGCGCATGCGCATCTCGCTGAGCTTGCCCGCCAGCTTCTGGCGTCCCGCCGAAAGCGCTTCGGCCGAAGACGCCATGGCCGTCCTCGCCAGCTGTTCCGCGTCGCTGGCCACGTTTTTCAGATCCGCAACCAATTTCTCCTTCTCCGCTTCGTAGTTTCCGAAATGCTGCGCCTCGGACTGGGCATTGCCGGACTTCGCCGTGGTATCCATCGCTACTCCTTTACCCGGAATCCCCTATCTTCGTATCAAGCCCAAGATCAGGGTCACCGCGAATACAACCAGGAAGATGAAGAAGAGAATCTTTGCGATCTCGGCAGCCCCGGCGGCAATGCCGCCGAAACCGAGAACTGCCGCTATGAGCGCAATCACGAAGAATATCGCCGCCCATCTCAACATTGTTGACCTCCTGCTTGTCCCATCCGTTCATCGCCGTGCGCACAGGGGGTGCGGCGGCCGCATCGACCGGACATTCCAGTCTTGCCCCTATCGAGCAAGCCCCGTGCCACTGCCAGCAGAAGGGTCCTGCCGAGCATGGGCGCCACCGGCGCCCGCTGGCGTCCAGGCTTTTTCGGCAAGACTTGCAGGAAGCCGGTAAGGCTTTCAATGCTCCCCCGGTGGGAAACGGTCGAGGGCGAGGAGGAACAGCACCAGGCCTGTCAAGGCGGCTTCCGACCAGGATAGCAGGAACAGATAAGGGAAATACTGGCGCAGCGACGCCATGGGATAGACATCGAGGATGCCCAGTGTGCCCAGCAGGGCCAGACCGCCGGTCAGGGGCGCCACGGCGCCGGCGATGAACCCCTGGCCGAAGGCACGGCCCAGGGGATGGGCCGGCAGCAGGCGGCGCGCCAGCCGCACTATGGCTACCGACGCGGCCACCGGCACCACCACCGCCAGCAAGCCCTTCAGGCCCACGAAGGCGAGCCCCTCCCCCGAGGCCAGGGCGGCAACCATGAGGGCGAGGCACAGGCTGATCAGGGCCAACTGGGGGCCGAACAGCAGAACCAGGGCGGCGGCGCCGAGGAGGTGCACGTCGAGAGCCGGCACGGTGCCCGGGTCGAGGCGCCACAGCAGCACGGCGGCCGTCGTGGCGCCGAACCAGCGGTGCTGCTCGGCCGGCGCGGACAGGCGCCGCCAGGGCGCGCGCCATGCCGCCCATATGACGTTGGCGATGAATCCGGCGGCTGCCGCCATTTGCAGCGACAGGGGCAAGGTGTCCACGGCGGCATGCATCGCGGCTCTCCTGTGATCGGAACCGCTATCAACACGGCACAGGCGCTAAGGGGCGAACCGGGGCGCGGCCGCCGGATCGAAATCGGCCCACTTGCCGTCCCGCCATTCGCCCTGGGCCGTCTCGATTTCGTCGGCGCCCTGGCGGCGCAGAAGCCCGATCACGTCCTGCTCGGCGTCGGTATTGGGCAGGTGCGCCGCGACCATCATCCCGGCACGGCGCCGGACGGTGCTGCCCGGCTCGGTTGCGCCCTTGGCGCCTTTCACCGCACCGACCAGGGCGCCGGTGTAGGCCCCTACGCCGGCTCCTGCGGCCGCGCCTATCGGGCCGGCGGCGAGGGCCCCAGCGGCGGCGCCGCTGTCGGATTTGCTGGCCCCCGGGTCCTGGTCCTGGTCGCCGCCGATGGGGTAGGTTGCATGCTGGCCGGCGGGCCCGTTGTAGAACACCTCTACATGCTCCTGGCCCAGGCGCGCGGCCAGCAGCCGTGCCGCCTCACGGGCCGTATCCAGGGTGTCGAACCGGCCTGCGATGATCGTAGCCATGCCCATTCCCTCGGATCGTGACGGCTATATGCGCCCGGTGAACAGCAGAATGAGCAGGACCAGCAGCACGACTCCCAGCGTGCCGCTGGGCACATAGCCCCATTCCCGGCTGTAGGGCCAGGCCGGCACGGCGCCGATCAGCAGCAGGATCAGCACGATTAACAATAGGGTTCCCAATGACATAGCAATCTCCTTGTTCCGGTGATCAACGGCTCGCGCCGGCTCATCATCCGTTACGCAGAATCCATGCCAGGAGCAACCAGAGGCGGCGCCGCCGCCTCGTCCTGTTTGTAAGTTTTGCCGCCCCCGCAGTAACCATTACCGGATTCCCCGTGCCCTTGCGCCGGCCCGGGGCCAGTTTCCGCGCCCTGGCAGGGCATGGAGCTGCGGCACGCAGGTTGCTTTCGTTTCAAGGGAAAATTCGACCACGCCGGAGAGGCCCATGATCTTCCGCCTGGTGCTCTTTGCCGCCGCCATCATCGTCGCCACGGGCTGCGAGACCAACCCGATCACCGGGCGGCAGCAGCTGGCGCTGGTGCCTGAAGACCAGATCATCCAGGCGTCCGCCCAGGCCTATTCGGAACAGATGGACGAGTATCGCCGCAAGGGAGCGCTGGAAAGCAACACTCCCGCCGTCGCCCGGGTGCGGCGCATCGCCGCCGGCATCGTCGAGCAGGCCCAGCGCGTGCGGCCGGAGACGCGGCAATGGAACTGGCAGATCAATGTCATCGACCAGCCGGAAGTCAACGCCTTTGCCATGGCGGGCGGGAAAATCGCCGTGTACCAAGGGCTGCTGGACCGGGTGGCGCCGACGGATGATGAACTGGCGCAGGTACTGGCGCATGAAGTCGGCCATGCGCTGTCCGGACATACCCGGGAAAAGATGTCGGTGTCCCTCGGCACGGACCTGGCGCTGGCGGCCTTCGGCGCCGCCCAGGGCGCGAGCGAAGCGACCATGCGCGCCCTGGCCACGGGCGCGCAACTGGCCATCCAGTTGCCCAACAGCCGGCGCATGGAATCGGAAGCCGACCGCATAGGCCTGGAACTGGCGGCGCGTGCCGGCTACAACCCGAATGCCGCCGTCTCCCTGTGGCAGAAAATGGCACGGCTGAAGGGCGGCGGCGGCCCGCCGGAAATACTCAGTACCCATCCCTCGGATGAGACGCGCCTGAATGACTTGCGCGAGCTGGTGCCGCGCATGATGCCCTACTATGAGTCGGCCCGGCGCTGACAACGGCCCGGCTGGCACCTGGAAACGAACCGCAGGAAAGGTCGGCGGCACGATTTCTCCCACGGCGAAACCGGCGCGCACGAAGCGCAACCCACCGGCCGGCCCTCCCGGCGCCCCCGGCGGCGCAGCGGCCTGGAACAGCGCAACCGGAATGTATAAGCTACTCGAGCAGAAACTGGCCGAAAGTGAGCGGCGCTACCGGAACATCTTCACTACCATGCCCATTGCCTTGTTGGAACAGGACTTCGGCGCCGTGGGCGAGCTGATCGCCGCCCTGAAGTCCCGGGGCATGGGCGACCTGCGCGCCCACCTGGCCGAACATCCGGAAGCGACGCGGGAAGCCATGGGCGCGGTGCGCATCACCGAGGCCAACGATGCCGCCCTGCAGTTGTTCGAGGCCCAGGACAAGAGCGCCCTGCTCGGTTCCCTGGAGAAGCTCTTCCTGCCCGAGACGGAAGCGGCGTTTCGCGACGAGCTGGTCGCCCTGTTCGAGGGCGCAGGCCAGTTGGCGTCCGAAACCGTGTTGCAAACCCTCACCGGCAGGCGCCTGGACGTGATGCTGATCATGACCTTGCCGCCGGACGCGGCCCGGCAGGTGGCGGTCGTCAGCGTCATCGACATCTCCGAGCGCAAGCGCGCGGAAGCCGAGCACGCGGCGGTCTTGGCACGGGAGCATCACGCGCGGCGCCAGGCGGAGCAGGCAAACCGCAGCAAGGACGAGTTCCTGGCCACCGTGTCCCACGAGCTGCGCACGCCCCTGAATGCCATCCTGGGCTGGACCCAGACGCTGCAGCAGGGCGAAACCCGGCCCGACCTGGTGCGGCGCGGGCTCGCCGCCATCGAGCGGGCGGCCCGCGCCCAGGCGGAACTGGTGGACGACCTGCTGCACATGGCGGACATCGTCTCGGGCCGGCTGCGCCTCAACATCCAGGACATGAGGCTGATACCCGCCATCACCGCCGCCGTGGAATCCCTGCGTCCGGCCATGGAAGCCAAGGATATCCGTTTCGAGGCGCAGCTCGACCCGGGCGGTAACCGGCTGTACGGCGACCCCGGGCGCCTGCAGCAAGTGGTCTGGAATCTGCTGTCCAACGCGGTGAAGTTCACCCCCGCCGGCGGGCGCATCCGCCTGACCCTGGCACGTCATCCCGACGCGGTGGAAATCACGGTGCAGGACAACGGCCAGGGCATCAAGCCCCAATTCCTGCCCTACCTGTTTGAACGCTTCCACCAGGCCGACGCTTCCAGCCGCAAGCGGCACGGCGGCCTGGGCCTGGGGCTGGCCATCGTGCGGCATCTGGTGGAACTGCACGGCGGCACGGTGGAAGCGGAAAGCAAAGGCGAAGGCCGCGGCGCTACTTTCCGCGTGCGCCTGCCCCTGCGCGCCGCCCTACGGCCCGATGATCCCGCCCTGCCCCATGGCGCCATCGGCGCCGAGGCGCGCAGCGCGGTGGCCGGACCGCCGCGCCTGGACGGCCTGCGCGTGCTGTTCGTGGATGACGACCCGAACACCCGCGAGATGCTGCAGGAGGCGCTCACCCGCGGCGGTGCCCAGGTGGAGGCGGCCGCATCAGCCGGCGAAGCGGTGGACAAGCTACGGCAATGGCTGCCGGACGTCGTGGTGTCGGACATCGGCATGCCCGACGAGGACGGCTACGATCTCATGCGGCGCGTGCGCGCCCTGCCGCCCGAGCAGGGCGGCCGTACGCCCGCCGTCGCCCTCACCGGCTACGCGCGCGAGCGTGACCGCACGCTGGCGCTCGACGCCGGCTACCAGGCGTTCACCCCCAAGCCGGTGGACCTCAATGAGCTGTTCGCCATCATCGCCCGCGTGGTACCGCGCGGGCGGCAGGGCGGCGCGTAGG
>JBMOQT010000314.1:40515-46341 GCA_049320945.1 Pseudomonadota bacterium | reverse complement strand
AGGCCAGATCCTTGGCGTTGGGCGCGTAGCGTTCCATGAAGCGCTCGCCGCTGCTGTTGCGCAGGATGCCGCCCTCGCCGCGCACGCCCTCGGTGATCAGCACGCCGGCACCGGCCACGCCGGTGGGATGGAACTGCCAGAACTCCATGTCCTCCAGGGGAATGCCGGCGCGCGCCGCCATCCCCAGGCCGTCGCCGGTGTTGATGAAGGCATTGGTGGAGGAGTAGTAGATGCGCCCGGCGCCGCCCGTGGCGAACAGGGTGGCCTTGGCATGGAAGATGGTGATTTCGCCCGTTTCCATTTCCAGGGCGGTGACGCCCAGCACGTCGCCGTCCTGGTCGCGCACCAGGTCCAGCGCCATCCATTCGACGAAGAACTGGGTGTTGGCGCGCACATTCCTCTGGTACAGGGCGTGCAGCATGGCATGCCCGGTGCGGTCGGCCGCGGCACAGGAGCGGCGCACCGGCTTTTCGCCGAAGTTGGACATGTGGCCGCCGAAGGGACGCTGGTAGATCTTGCCGTTGTCCAGGCGGTCGAAGGGCATGCCGTAGTGCTCCAGCTCGATCACCACCTCGTTGGCCTTGCGGCACATGAACTCGATGGCGTCCTGGTCGCCCAGCCAGTCGGAGCCCTTGACAGTGTCATACATGTGCCAGTGCCAGTGGTCTTCCTCGGAGTTGCCCAGCGAGGCGGCCACGCCGCCCTGGGCGGCGACGGTGTGGGAGCGGGTCGGGAACACCTTGGTCAGCACCGCGGTCTTGAGGCCGGCTTCCGACAGTTGCAGCGCGGCGCGCAGGCCGGCGCCGCCGGCGCCGACGATCACCGCGTCGAAGGTACGCTTATTGACTTTCACTTAGAGCCTCCACAGAACCTGCACGGCCCAGCCGGCGTAACCGACCAGGAGCACGATCACCACCACGTGCAGCGTCAGGCGCACCGCCGTGGGCTTGATGTAATCCATGAAGATGTCGCGCACGCCGATCCAGGCGTGATAGAGCAGCGCGATCACGAACAGGAAGGAGGCGAAGCGCAGCCAGCCCTGGGACATGAAGGCACGCCAGCCGTCGTAGCCGGCGGGACGCTGGGCCAGCAGGGAAACGGCGAACACCACCGTGTACAGCGCCATGATCACCGCGGTCATGCGCTGGGCCAGCCAGTCCTTGAGGCCGTAGTGGGCCCCGACGACGATGCGTTTCACCATAGCGCGACTCCCAGGATGACCGTCAGGGTAAGGCTCACCGCCAGCACCGCCTTGGCGCTGGCGCGGGCGGGTTTCAGCTCGATGCCCTTGTTGAGATCCAGGAACAGGTAGCGGATGCCGGCACAGAAGTGATGCAGATAGGCCCAGGTGAGGCCCAGCAGGATCAGTTTCACCAGGGGACTGGCCGCCACCGACTTGAAGCGCTCGAAGCTCTCGGCGGAGGCCAGGCTGAGATCGAACAGGTAGATGAGCAGGGGAAGCATCAGGAACAGGCCGGCGCCGCTGATGCGATGCAGGATGGAGACTATGCCCGGCACCGGCAGCCTGATTTTGGTCAGGTCCAGGTGTTTGGGGCGCTCTTTCTTCAATGCAAGTTGTGACATGTGCAATTCCCCTTCAAACATGGCGCGGTCAAGCCCTCCCGCCGCGCAGTCACCTAAAAGAACAAATTATAGACCTCTAAAAAACCTCGATTTCGCGCCTCAGCTCAGTTCGTTGAGGTAATAGTGCTCGGCGGTCGAATACAGGCCGCGGCGCCACTCCACCGGCTTGTCACCGTAGGTGTAGGTGACGCGCTCCACGGACAGCAGGGGGCTGCCCTCCGCCACCTGCAGCAGCTCGGCGGTGCGCCGGTCGGCGGCGACGGCGCGCACGTGCTCCTGGGCGCGGATCATGCGCACGCCGAAGCGCGTCTCGAACAGGCCGTAGAGGGAGCCCTGGTGCTCCTGGAGGGTCTCCAGCGTCAAGCCCTGGAAGGTTTCCCCGGGCAGATAGATCTCGTCCACCACCACCGGCTTGCCCTTGAACTTGAGCAGGCGGCGCACGATGATGATCGGGGCACCCGGCTCGATGCGCAGGATGCGCGAGGCCTCCTGGCCCGCCTTGGCGCGCCAGCACTCGAGGGGCACGCTCTCGGGGGACACCAGGATGCCGTCATTGGGAACGAGGCGCAGGAAGCGGAAGAAGGAGCGGGGATCGTTGTGCGAGGCAACAAAAGTGCCTTTGCCCTGCTTGCGCACCAGGAGGTTTTCGGCCGCCATCTCGTCGATGGCCTTGCGTACAGTCCCCTGACTTACATTAAACCGGGCGGCCAGATCCATCTCGCTCGGGATCGCCTCGCCGGGACGCCACTCCCCCGATTCGAGAGCCTGCATAATCAGGGCCTTGATCTGGCGATAGAGCGGGCTGAAGGTGGGCGATTCCTGTACCATGGCGCGTATTTCAGCACAAATCGCCCCACCCGTCTATAGGCTGTCTTATATCAATTATAAGATATAAGATGCAACATTGACACGCTGCAAAAACCCTCCTAGTATTTAAGCTCATCCGCGCTCCATCCAACACCATGTTTTCAAAGGCGCCCGCGCGCCTATGACGGGGCGCTACCGGGGTCGCACAAAGGGTTTCCAATCAATCGCTTCGAAGGAGTTCTTCCATGGCTAAAGCACCCGTCCGAGTCGCAGTCACCGGCGCCGCCGGCCAGATCGGCTACAGCCTGTTGTTCCGCATCGCCAGCGGCGAAATGCTGGGCAAGGATCAGCCTGTCATCCTGCAACTGCTCGAAATCACCCCCTCGCTGCCCGCTCTCAAGGGTGTCGTCATGGAACTGGAGGATTGCGCCTTCCCGCTGCTGCAGGGCGTGGTGCAGACCGACGATCCCAAGGTGGCGTTCAAGGACGCCCAGGTGGCCCTGCTGGTGGGCGCCCGGCCGCGCAGCAAGGGTATGGAGCGCAAGGATCTGCTGGAAGCCAACGGCGCCATCTTCACCACCCAGGGCCGGGCGCTGAACGAGGTGGCGGACCGCAACGTCAAGGTGCTGGTGGTGGGCAACCCGGCCAACACCAACGCCTACATCGCCATGAAGAGCGCCCCCGACCTGCCCAAGCAGAACTTCACCGCCATGCTGCGCCTGGACCACAACCGGGCGCTGTCCCAGATCGCCGCCAAGACCGGCAAGCCGGTGGACGGCATCGAGAAGCTGGTGGTGTGGGGCAACCACTCCCCCACCATGTATCCCGACTACCGCTTCGCCACCATCGGCGGCCAGAGCGTGAAGCAGATGATCAACGACGAGGCGTGGAACCGGGACGTGTTCATTCCCACCGTGGGCAAGCGCGGCGCCGCCATCATCGAGGCGCGCGGCCTGTCCTCCGCCGCCTCCGCCGCCAATGCCGCCATCGACCACGTGCGCGACTGGTGGCTGGGCACCAATGGCAAGTGGGTCACCATGGGCATTCCCTCGGACGGCTCCTACGGCATTCCCGAGGACATCATCTACGGCTTCCCGGTGACCTGCGCCAACGGCAAGTACGAAATGGTCAAGGGCCTGGAGATTGACGCCTTCAGCCGCGAGAAAATGGACGCCACGCTCAAGGAGCTGCTGGAAGAGCGCGACGGCGTCAAGCATCTGCTGGGCTGACCTGTGAGGATGAGGAGCGAGGGGTGAGGAGTGAGGCGCCATGACTTCCGCCCTGCACCCCTCCTCCGTCCTCTATAGGGACAGCAAGCCCTTCCCTGCCCTGCCCGCCTGCGAGCACTACGCCGGGGCGGAAAAGCTGATTCTCAAGGCCCTGCAGCTGCAGCAGCAGCTGGGCCCCCTGTTCGACGTCACCTGCGACTGCGAGGACGGTGCCCCCGCCGGGCGCGAGCGGGAGCATGCGCAGATGGTGGCGGAACTGATCGCCTCCGGCGACAACCGGCACGACCGGGTCGGCCTGCGCGTGCATGACATTACCCATCCCCACTGGCGCCCCGACCTGGAGATCGTGCTGTCCCGGGCGGGAGCTCGCCTGGCCTACGTGACCCTGCCCAAGGTGGGCGGCCGCCAGGATGCCCAGACCATGATCATGGCCCTGCGCGCCGTCGAGAAGGCGGTCGGGCTGACGCGGCAGATCCCGGTGCATGTGCTGATCGAGACCCACGGCGCGCTGCGCGAGGCCCACGACATCGCCGCCCTGCCCGGGGTGGAAGTGCTCGACTTCGGCCTGATGGATTTCGTCAGCGGGCACCACGGGGCGATTCCCGCCTGGGCCATGAAGAGCCCCGGCCAGTTCGAGCATCCCCTGGTGGTGCGGGCGAAATGCGAGATCGCCGCCGCCGCCCTGGCCCACGGGGTGGTGCCCTCCCACAATGTCACCACCGAGCTGCGGGATACCACGGTGGTCTACAACGACGCCCGGCGCGCCCGCGAGCAGTTCGGCTACCTGCGCATGTGGAGCATCCATCCCGGCCAGATCCAGCCCATCGTGGACGCCATGCGTCCGGACTTCGCCGAAGCGGCGGAAGCGGCCGAGATCCTCGCCGCCGCCCAGGACGCCGCCTGGGGCCCCGTCCGGCACGGCGGGCGGCTGCACGACCGGGCCTCCTACCGCTACTACTGGGAGCTGCTGCAGCGCGCGCACCTGACCGGCGTCGCCCTGCCGGAGGCGATCCGGGCGCGCTTCTTCGCATGATCCTAGTTACGTTGACGTCGGAGACGCCATAAACCACTCGGTTGCCCGCTCACGGCCCATCTCCGGGGCGGGCGATGACCGTCACTTCGGCCCCATATCCGCAGGGGCGGCCTCATAGGGGCAACCTCCGCGCGATCAGCTCCTTCATGATCTCGTTGGCGCCGCCGTAGATGCGCTGCACGCGGGCGTCGGCGTAGAGCCGGGCGATCGGGTACTCCGTCATGTAGCCGTAGCCGCCGAAGAGCTGCAGGCACTCGTCCACCACCTTGCATTGCTGTTCGGTGCACCACCACTTGGCCATGTAGGCGGCGGTGTCGTCGAGCGTGCCGTCCAGCAGGCGCTGGATGCAGTCGTTGACGAAGCTGCGCACGACGTGGGCGAGCGTCGCGCACTCGGCGAGCTTGAAGCGGGTGTTCTGGAAGTCGTACAGCGTCTGGCCGAAAGCCTTGCGTTCCCGGGTGTACTCGAGGGTCAGCTCGACCGCCTTCTCGATCACGGCCGCCGCCGGTACCGCGAGCAGCATGCGCTCGTACGGCAGTTGGCCCATCAGTTGGGCGAAGCCGCGGCCTTCCTCGCCCCCCAGCAAGTGATCGGCCGGAACCCGCACCTCGTCGAAGAACAGCTCGGCGGTATCGGAGGCGTGCTGCCCCAGTTTCTCCAGCCGGCGTCCCACCCGGAAGCCCGGCAGGTGCTCGGTTTCCAGCACGATCAGGGAGACGCCCCGGCTGCCGGCCGCGCCGGTGCGCACCGCGACCACCAGCAGGTTGGCGGTGAAGCCGTTGGTGATGAAGGTCTTGGCGCCGTCGATGACGTACTCGTCGCCCTCGCGCCGGGCGCGGGTGCGCATGGCCTGGAGGTCCGAGCCGCAGCCGGGCTCGGTCATCGCGATGCCGGCGAGCATCTCGCCGCTGGCGAGCTTCGGCAGCCAGCGCCGCTTCTGCGCCGCGCTGCCGTAGTCGCGGATGTAGTGGGCGGCGATGGTATGCACGGCGACGTTGGCCGGCATCTCGGCCTTGGCCAGCTCGTCCTGGACGACCAGCTGGTAGGCCAGCGTGGCGCCGGCGCCGCCGTATTCCTCGTCGATCTCGGGCAGCAGGAAGCCCATCTCGCCGAAGGGCTGCCACACCTCGCGGGGGATGTAGCCCTGGCGGCGCCAGCCCTCGAGGTGCGGCG
>JBMOQT010000314.1:0-40415 GCA_049320945.1 Pseudomonadota bacterium | reverse complement strand
GCGCCCCCACTCCTTGGCCAGCGTCTGCGTCAGGCCGACGATGCCGGCCTTGGCGGCGGAGTAGTTCGCCTGCCCGGCGTTGCCGAACAGGCCGGCCACCGACGAGATGTTCACCACCTTGCGCACCACCCGCTTGCCAGCCTCGCTCTCGGCCTTGAGGAGGCTGCGAATCACCGGCTGGGCAGCGCGCAGGATGCGGAACGGTGCCGTCAGGTGGCAGTCGATCATCGCGTACCACTGCTCGTCGGTCATCTTCTGGATGACGTTGTCCCAGGTGTAGCCGGCGTTGTTGACGATGATGTCCAGGCTCTTGTAGGTGTCAACGGCGGTGCCGATGAAGCGCTCGGCGAAGTCGGGCGCCGTGACGCTGCCGACGCAGGCCACCGCCTGCCCGCCGATATCATGGACGGCCTGCACGACCTCCTGCGCCGGTTCGGCGTCGAGATCGTTGACGACGATGCGCGCACCGTCCTGGGCGAGCTTGAGGGCGATCGAGCGGCCGATGCCGCGGCCCGATCCGGTGACGAGGGCGACCTTGCCGTCCAGTTTGCGACTCATGGAACTGTTCTCCTTGGGTTGGTTCAGGGCAGCGCGACCAGCGCTTCCCCGACGATCTTGGTTTGTCCGAACTGGTTCGCGCTTCGCACCTCGATGCGCACGCAGCGCTCGCCGTTCAGTTCAAGCTTTTCGATGACGCGGCCGCTGCAACGGATGGCGTTGCCGAGATGGGTGATGCCCTGGAAGCGCGCATCGAAACGGCGCAGCTGCGTTTGCGGCGCCCAGCCGGTGATGAGGCGCCCGAGCCAGGCCATGCCCAGCATGCCGTGGGCGAAAACGTCCGGCATGCCGGCCCGGCGGGCGAAGTCCACGTCGATGTGGATCGGGTTGTGATCGCCGGAGGCGCCGGCGAAGAGCGCCAGGGTGGTCCGGTCCACCGGCGTCAGGGTGAGCTCGGGCAGGGCGTCGCCGACCTGCACCGAGTCGAAGCGGGGAGTGTTCATGGAATCTCCTTCAATGGCGCACCACGGTCACCGAGCGCAGCCGGGCGACGGGTGTGCCGTGCTGGTTCACCGCCCGGGACTCGATCTCGATGAATTCCAGGGCGCCGTTCTTCTTGTCGTAGAGGTCGGCGATGCGGGAGCTGACGGTCACCGTGTCGCCCGCCACGACAGGCGCCAGGTACTCGAAGCGCTGCTCGCCGTGCAGCACCTTGCCCAGGGGAATCTTCAGGCGCTCCAGGAGAGCGAACAGGGCGCCCGAATCGAGCTCGGCGGCGAACAGGAAGGTGGGCGGCGCCGGCAGGTCGGCGTAGCCCGCTTCCCTGGTGGCGGCCTCGTCGGTGTAGACCGGATCGGTCTCGCCGATGGCCTTGGCGAAGAATCTCAGCCGGCCGCGCTCGATGGGCAGCACCGAGCTGCCGAGATCATGGCCGATCCATTTCTTGTCGATCATGGCCGGACTTTCTCGTACAGGGTCACGACGCAGGCGCCGCCCAAGCCCAGGTTGTGTTGCAGCGCCAGCCGCGCGCCCGCCACCTGTCGAGCCCCGGCCCGGCCGCGCAGCTGCTCGACCAGCTCGGTGCATTGCGCGAGGCCGGTGGCCCCCAGGGGATGGCCCTTGGAGAGCAGGCCGCCGGAGGGATTGGTGACCACCTTGCCGCCGTAGGTGTTGTCGCCATCCTCGACGAATTTTTCGGCGCCCCCCACCGGGCACAGGCCGAGGCCCTCGTAGGTGATCAGCTCGTTGTGGGCGAAGCAGTCGTGCAGCTCGACGACGCCGATGTCCTCGGGACCGACGCCGGCCGCTTCGTACACCTGCCGGGCGGCCTCCCGGGTCATCGAGAAGCCCACCACTTCGCGCATGTCCCGCGCCGCGAAGGTCACCGGGGTATCGGTGGTCATCGCCTGGGCGCGGATGCGCACCGTCGCATCCAGACCGTGCTTCTTCGCAAACGCTTCGGACACCAGGATCGCCGCCGCCGCGCCGCAGGTCGGCGGGCAGGCCATGAGCCGGGTCATGACCCCGGGCCAGAGCGTCGGCGAGGCCATCACCTCCTCTTCGGTGACGACGTTGCGGAACAGCGCCAGGGGATTGTTCGCCGCGTGGCGGCTGGCCTTGGCGCGGATCTTGGCGAAGGTCTCGACCCTGGTGCCGAATTCCTTCATGTGCGCCAGGCCCGCGCCGCCGAAGTAGCGCAACGCGAGCGGCAGGTCCACGTCCACCAGCTCGTCGGTGATGGCGTCGAAGCGCTCGAAGGGGCTGGGCCGATCCGTGAACATCGCCCCGATCGCGCCGGGCATCATCTGCTCGAAGCCGAAGGCCAGCACGCAGTCAGCCGCGCCGCCGGCGATCGCCTGGCGGGCCAGGTACAAGGCGGTCGACCCGGTGGAGCAGTTGTTGTTGACGTTCACCACCGGGATGCCGGTCATGCCGACTTCGTATAGCCCGCGCTGGCCGGCGGTGGAATCGCCGTACACGTAGCCGGCGTAGGCCTGCTGCACCTTGCCGAAGTCGATTCCGGCGTCGGCCAGGGCGGCCCGCACGGCCTTGGCGGCCATCACCGGATAGGGCTCGCTCGCCCCCGGTTTGGTGAAGGGGATCATGCCGACGCCGGCAATGATCGCGGATGAGGTCATGGTTTCTCCTTGCATGAAAAAGGGTTCAACTGACCTGCCGCTCCCGCCCTTCCCAGAAGGGCTTGCGCAGCTCGGTCTTCAGAATCTTTCCGGCGCCCGAAAGCGGCAGCGCGTCGCGGAACTCCACGCTGCGCGGGCACTTGTAGCCGGCGATCAGCGTCTTGCAGTGGGCGATGAGATCTCCGGCCGTGGCCGCGGCGCCAGGCTTGAGCACGACCACCGCGTGCACCGATTCGCCCCACTCGGCGCTCGGGATGCCGATCACCGCGCAGGCCGCCACCGCCGGGTGCTGCGCGATGGCGTTCTCGACCTCGGCCGAATACACATTCTCGCCGCCGCTGATGATCATGTCCTTCAGGCGGTCGGCGATGAAGATGAAGCCGTCTTCGTCCATGTACGCACCGTCACCGGTGTGCATCCAGCCGTCACGGATCGCCGCGGCCGTCTGCTCGGGTTTGTTCCAGTAACCCTGCATCACGTGGGAGCCGCGCACCACGACCTCGCCGACCGTGCCGCGCGGCACTTCCTTGCCTTGCGCATCGACGATGCGCAGCTCGGTGCAGTAACTGGCGCGGCCCGCGGATCGCAGCTTGCCCGCCTTGCGGCCTTCTGCAGTGTGATACCAGGCCGGGTTAACGGTCGCCACAGGCGACAGTTCGGTCATGCCGTAGGCCTGCACGAAGCTGACACCGGGCAGGGCGGCCATCGCCCGGTCGAGCACGGCTTCGGAAATTGGTGAGGCACCGTAAATGATGGTCTGCAGCGCACTCAGGTCGCGCGGCTGCTTCATCGCCGGGTGATCGACCAGCATCTGGATCATCGTCGGCACCAGCAGCAGATGGGTGACGCGGTCGCGCTCAAGGGTGTCGAGCACCAGCTCGGGATTGAACGCCGGGATGATTGAGTGCGTGTTGCCCTCGATCCAGTGCGGCATCGCGCACCCCATGTCAGCCAGGTGGAACATCGGCGCGGCGTGCAGGTAGGTGCCGCCTGGTGTGGCCAGCCCCTCGGCGCGATTCGACAGACCCGAGCTGCACAGGTTAGTGTGGCTCAGCATCACGCCCTTGGGAAAGCCGGTCGTGCCCCCGGTGTAGAAAATGCCGGCCAGGTCCTCGCCACGGCGCACGGCGTCGGGCACCGGCTTGGCTTCGGCCAGCAGCACCTCGTAGCCGTGCATGCCGCTCGGCGCGTCGCCGTCGCCGCTATAGATGACCTCGCGCAAGGTACTCGAGTCGCGGCGAAACTGCTCGACCAGGGGGCGGAAGGTCTCATCCACCAGCAAGATCGTCGAGCCCGAGTCCTCCAGGGAATAGAGGATTTCGGCCGCTGACCAGCGGGTATTGCAGGGGTTGAGGACACCGCCGCCCCAGGGCACTCCCATCTGATACTCAAGATAACGGTCAGAGTTGAGGGACAGCATGGCAACCCGGTCGCCAGCCTGCATCCCCAGGGACTGCAACGCCCCAGCAAGGCGTGCGACCCGCTCCGCCAACTCGCGGAAAGTGCGCTGCCGGTTGGCGAAGCGTGTTGCGATACGGTCAGGATGTTGTTGGACCGCGCGATGCAATGCTTGGGTGAGGTACATGATGGTCTCCTTCCAGCGCCCCGCCATACGGCGAATCGGTTGTTTGTCAGCGCCGACCATGGTAGAAATCGTGACTGGGAGCGACAATTGCGCATCGCTTCGATCCCATGGCAAAAGACCTCAACCTGTTATCCCATTCCGGCCGATGACTCAACCGCCGGTGACGATCCCCATCGCCTTGGTGCATGGCATTCTGTCCGGAGTGACGCGGCGCAATATCGATTGCGCTCCTTTTCTAAACGACGCGGGCATTGCTCAGGAGCTGCTGGAGGAGCCGGCCGCGCGAGTGACGGCATCCCAGTACATCGCTCTTTTTCGCTCACTCATTGATCGCCTCGACGATGAATGTCTGGGCCTTCTCTCGCGTCCCTTGAAGCGTGGTTGCTTCGCCCTTACCGCCCGCTCGGCCATGGGTGCTCCCAATCTAACGGTTGCGATCCGGCGCATTGCTCACACCTTCCGCCTGCTTCAAGACGACGCAGTGCTTGAAGCGGTGCAGGAGGGGAATCTGGCTGGTGTGGCACTGCGCTTCCTTGACCCCAATATGCCTCGCCCTATCTTTGCCCACGAGCTGCTACTGAGGGTCTATTGGCGCCTATTGGCATGGCTCGCCGGCGGCCGCCTCCCGGCAGAACGCTTTGATTTCGCCTTTGACCGTCCGCTTCACGTCGATTGTTACGACAGGGTCTTTCCTGCTCCCCTGCGCTTCGGCCAGCCCTTCTCGGCCATTTGGTTCGACAGCCGGCGACTCAAGGATCCGGTGCGTCGGGACGAGGCGGCACTGCGAACTTTTCTCGCCGAATCTCATTCTCACGTCATCCTGCCGCCCCGCGGCAGGGACTCAACGAGCGCCCGGGTACGCTTGCACCTGCAGCAGACCAAGCCCACCTGGCCCGACCTGGCAGCCACCTCGGCCGCTCTGCATATGTCCGTCTCGACCCTGCAACGCCACCTGGCGGCCGAGGGCACTTCGTTTCAGACCCTCAAGGATGAGCTGCGACGGGATATCGCCATAGTCCGGCTGAACACTAGTCAGGTCCCTCTCGCAGCCCTAGCCTCAGAGTTGGGATTTAGTGACAGCGCCGCCTTCCAACGCGCCTTCAAGGGCTGGACTGGTAGCCCACCAGGCGCCTACCGCCGTGGTAGCGATTTATGAGGATATTTCCCGGAACAATTCGAATCTTGGCGCCCTTGGGCTCTTTGCGTCGAAAGAGGTTTCAACCGTGCTTCATGGTTGATCAGGGTGCCGCGGGCCCCCGCGCCCCCTCCCGCTGATCACACGCCGAACAGGCGCCGCAGGCCCCCCGACACCCGCTGCAGGAAAGACGCCGGGACCACCGGCTCGTTGGCGGCGACGCCTGCGCCCGCCTCTACGGCCACCTGCCGCAAGTCCTTTATCAGTTCCTCCTGGGTGTCCAGGGCGATGCCCTCGACGGCGTGGCGCCGGGCGAAGTCCGGGTGCCGGGCGAGCTGGCGACGCTTGAGGGCGGCGGAGGCGATGACCAGCTTGAACAAGCCGGGCTTGATGGGCTTGGGGATGAAGCGGTAGATCTGGCCCTGGTTGATGAGGCCGATGACCTCGTCGGCGTCCTTTTGCTCGGTGATGACCACGGTGACGATCTCCGGGTGCTGCTGCTTGAGCAGCTTCAGCAGGCGCGTCACATCCACGCTGCCCACCTGGGTTTCGGACACCAGCACGCCCACGTCCTGGTCGCTCAAGGCCGCCACCGCCTGGGCCAGGTTACGCGCATGCACCACCTTGACCTCGGGCCCCACCAAGTGGCGCAGCAGCTCGGCCACCTCCGGGTCGTCGTCCACCAGCAGGATGGTGTCCACGCCGGCATCGGCCGGCAGGGCTTGTGCTTCTTCCACCTCGGGCAGGGGCGCGGCGACCGGGTGGGCCTGGGCGATGGCCGCCGCCTCCGCCACCACCCTGGGCAGGTCCTGCACGCTCCAGGGCTTGTTGATGAAGCGGAATACCTCGCCCTCGTTCACCGAGCGCAGGATGGCCTGCATGTCCGAGTAGCCGGTGAGCAGGATGCGCATGGCACGCGGCGCGATTCTGCGCACCTCGCGCAGGAATTCCGAACCGATCATGCCGGGCATGCGCTGATCGCTCACCACCACGTCGAAATCGTGTTGCCTGACCAGCTCCAGCCCTTCCGGCCCGCCGGGCGCGGTCATGACCTCGAAATCCCGCTGCAGCAGCCACTGCAGCGAGCGCAGGATGCTCGGTTCGTCGTCCACGCACAGCACGCGGCCCTTCTTCTGTCCCATGTTCAGCACCTGATCAGCATTGAATTGTCATTAAGCCCCGACCGGTAGAAGCACCGTGAAGGTCGTTCCCTTGCCCACCTCGGTACGCACCCGGATCTCGCCGCCGTGCTCGGTGACGATGCTCCGGGCGATGGGCAGCCCCAGCCCGGTGCCCTCCCCCGCCGGCTTGGTGGTGTAGTAGGTCTCAAAGATGTGGGGCAGCACGTCCGGGGCGATGCCGCTGCCGTCATCCTCCACGTCCACCCGCACCCGGCCCTGTTCCAGGCAGGTGCGCACCCGCACCGTGCCCTCGCCCGTGATCGCTTGCGCAGCATTGGTGATGAGGTTCAGGAACACCTGGTTGAGCTGGGACGGATTGCACTGGATCCGGGGCAGCTCGGCGTATTCCTCGGTCACCCGGATGCCGGTCGGGATGGTGCTCTTGGCGATGTACACCACGTTGTGCAGGCCGGCGTTCACGTCGAAGGCCGTCACCTTGGCCCGGTCCAGGCGCGTGAAGTCGCGCAGGTTGTCCACCAGCTCGCGCATCTGGTCGATGCCCTTGAGGGTGTCGCCCAGCATCTCCGTGAGCAGCATGACATCGGACTCGGCGGCGTCCATGCTCTCCACCTGGGCGCGCACCGGGGCGACGTTGACCGTCACCTGGTCGCCATCCACGCTCTTGACCAGGCGGGCGAAGGCGTTGGCCACCTTCAGCGGCAGGTGGAAGTTTTTGATGCCCTCGATGGCCAGGCTCACGTTGTTGTAGGAGAAGGCCAGCGGCGTGTTGAGCTGATGGGCCACGCCGGCGACCATCTGGCCCAGGGAGGCCATCTTCTCCGACTGGGTGAGCTGCTGCATGAAGTGCTCCCGGTCCTTGGCCTGCTGGGCGATGATGCGGTCGGCGCGGCGCACGATGACGAACAGGGCGCCGAACAGCAGCGCCATCACGCCGGCCACCATCGCCATGCCCTGGAGCGAGGTGTGTTCCACCCGGGCCTCGTTGTCGGCCGCGGCCCGGGCCACCTTGGCGTGGTTCTCCAGGGCCGCCTGCTTGATCACCGCCGAGGTGCGCTTGATCTGGTCCAGGAAGGGCGACACGTCCGAGTAGATCTCGAACACGCCGACGATGGTGTCGCTGCCCGGCGCCAGCACCGGCAGATAGCTGGAGATCAGGTCGCGGTTTTCCACCACGCCTTCGAAGGCGCTGAACTTCGCCTTGTGCACCAGTTCGCTGGCCGGCTTGCCCGCCGCCGCGGATTTCCAGCCGGCGTTGTTCAGCTTGTCCTCGCCCATCTGGGCGTGCTCGGAGGAATAGACGGTGATGCCGCGCAGGTCGAACACCTTGATCTTGAACACCGTGCTCTTCTTCATGGCGTCGAACACCTTGGCGTCCAGGGCGCGGAACTCCGGGAAGGCGCGGATGCGCGCGCCCACCTCGGCGAAGCAGGCCTTCTTGTGCTCGGGCGCCGCGCTCTTGCCGTCGTCGCCCACCACGTCGGCGATGGCGCGGCAGTGCGCCACGTCGATACTCTGGGCCTTGGCCACGAAGGGGGCGAAGTCCTTCTCCCACAGGGCATTGGCGAACAGGCGGGTGAGGTTGACGTTGCCGTTTTCGTGGATGGTCAGCAGGTCGCGCCGGGCCGACTCTTCCTGCTGGCGCGCGAAGCCGTCCTGCACCTGCTTGAAGAAGTCGCTCTGCTGCACCTGGACGCGCTTGAAGAAATCGCTCTGCTGGCGCTCGAAGTAGCCCAGGGCCAGGGCCACCAGCAGGAACATGCCCAGGCTGGCCAGCGTGAAGTAGCGCACCAGTCGGAAACGCATTGCGGGAGCGCCGGCGGACGGCCTGAAACTGGCCTTCGGTTCTTGCATGTTGTTCTTCTCCGTTGTGTGGGAGCCTCGGCAGGCACTGCAGCAAGTTCCGTGCTACCGCCCGGGAACGGCCGGACACCGGCGCCGGGCGTGTCATAGGTCACGGTGCGCCATCCCGAACTCGGGAAGGCTGTGGCCGCTTTCGAGAAACACATCAAGCCGCAATATTCCAGACATCAAGCATCCTCTGGCCGAAACCTCCCGCCCTCTCTTGCATATGACATAGCCCTCGGCTATAGCGACAAGGAGCGACGCACCCGAAGGGTGAATTTGCCTCTGCGCCCTCGGAGGGTATGGAAAACCTCCTCCGACGCAAAGAACGCAAAGGCGCGAAGTGCGCAAAGACAAGGATATTCAGGATTTTCCTTTGCGGCCTTGGCGTCTTGGCGCCCTTTGCGTCGAGAGCGGTTTCCTGTGTTCTCTGAGTTGAAAGAGCTTTCAACTGAGGTTCTTGGGATGAACAAAACCCTGCGCCTGCGCGGCAGCGCCGAGCCGACCCTGGCCGCCCCGCCCGCAACCGCGGAGATCGGCGTACTACCCAAGGGTCGCGTGCGCCTGGCGGCCGCCGCCCGGGGCGCCGGCGAGGTGGTGGAACTGGCGGACGTGGCGCCGGACGACCTGGCCTGCCTGGAATATGCCAATGGCTTCAAGCTGTGGCTGCGCGTGGACCAGCTCTACCAGGAGCACGGCGCCGCCGGCACGCGTGCCGCGGACGCCCAGGTGTGGGAGATCGACCCGCGCCCGCCGGCGGGCGAAGAACGGGGCGCCGCCGGCGCGGCGCTGGAGGCCCTGGAGGTGTTCGGTGTCGATCTCAAGGGCCTGGCCGCGCGGGCGCTGGCGCAGCGCTTCGAGCAGAAGCAGCTGGGGCGCCCACCCGGTTTGTACCACTGCTCCCTCGAGGCGCCGCTGGGGCTCGCCCCCCTGGACGGTGTGCCGGCTGCCGGCGCGCCCCTGCTGCTGTTCATCCACGGCACGGCTTCGAGCTGCGCCGGCAGCTTCGGCCGGCTGTGGGACGAGGGCAATCGGGAAGGGCGCGAGGTGCGCCGCCGCCTGGGCGAAATCTACGGCGATGGGGTCTATGCCTTCGAGCACTGGTCGCTCACCTCAAGCCCCATCGCCAACGCCCTGGAGCTGGCGCGCCGCCTGCCCGAGGGCGCCGAGCTCCATCTCGTCACCCATTCCCGCGGCGGCCTGGTGGGCGAGCTGCTGTGCCTGGGCAGCCGCAATCCGGAAGCGCTGGACGGCGTCACCCTGGACCGGCTGTTCGCCAAGGACCGCACGATGGTTGAGCTGTTCGTCCTGGGCCGGCGCGAACCGGCCGAGTACGCCGCCGAGCGCGTCCTGATGGACGAGCTGCTGCAGGTGCTGGATGCCAAGGGCCTGCGCATCACCCGCTTCGTGCGCGCCGCCTGCCCGGCCCGCGGCACCACGCTGGCCTCCGGGCGGCTTGACCGCTGGCTGTCGGTACTCAAGTTCCTGGCGGCGGAAACCCTGGTGGACGACGCCCTGGACTTCCTCCTGGGCGTGGTGAAGGAGCGCACCGATCCGCGCAGCCTGCCCGGCCTGGAGGCCATGATGCCCGGCTCGGCCCTGGTGCGCCTGCTCAACCGGCCGCAGCTCGCCGTGGCGGCCGACCTTTCGGTCATCGCCGGCGACGTGGAGGGCGACTCCCTCTGGGGCAGGCTCAAGTGGCTCGTCGCCGACTGGTTCTACGCCGGCGACCACGACCTGGTGGTGAACACCGGCTCCATGTACGGCGGCGCGCGCCGGGCGCCGGGCGGCGCCCGCTTCGTCTTCGACCAGGGCAAGGACGTCAACCACTTCAACTACTTCGCCAACGCCCGCACGGTGCGCATGCTGCTGGCGGGCCTCACCCGCGCCGAGGGCGCGGCCGACGGCTTCCTGCCCATAGAGGAGGCGCGCCACGAGGAGCCGGCCTGGCGCAGCGCCGTGGCCCGCAGCGCCACCCAGGGGCCGCGCCCCCTGGCCCTGGTGCTGCCCGGCATCATGGGCAGCGGGCTGGCCGCCGGCGGGGAGCGGGTATGGCTGGACCACCTGGGCCTGTCCCAGGGCAAGCTGGCGCGCCTGGCCATCGGCGCCGACGATGTCGCGCCCCTGGACCTGCTGGACGAGTACTACGGCGACCTGCTGGTCTACCTGGCGCGCAGCCACCGGGTGGTGCCCTTCCCCTACGACTGGCGCCGCTCCGTGGTCACCAACGCCGGGCTGCTGGCGCAGACCCTGGAGCAGCTGCTGCCCGAGTGCGAGGCGGCGCACCAGCCCATCCACATCGTCGCCCACTCCATGGGCGGCCTGGTGTGGCGCGCCCTGATGGCCCTGCACCGGCGCACCTGGGAGCGGATCAGGGCCCTGGACGGCTCGCGCCTGCTGATGTTGGGCACGCCCAACGGCGGCTCCCTGGAGGCGCTGCGCTGGATCACCGGCTGGAACCCCACCTTCGGCGCCCTGTGCCTGCTGGATGGGCAGCACGACCGCAACGAGCTGCTGGAGATCGTCACCCGTTATCCCGGCCTGCTGGAGCTGCTGCCTTCCGCCGGGCCCCGGGATTTCGCTGATGCTGCCCTGTGGCAGACGCTGCGCAGCCAGGCCCAGGACGACTGGCCCCTGCCCGAGGAGGGGGACCTGGCCGCGGCGCGCGACACCTGGCAGACCATCGCCGCCTCGCCCATCGACCGGGAGCGCATGATCTACGTGGCGGGCTGGGCGCCCAGGACGGTGGGGGACTTCGAGGTGTTTACGCCGCCGGCGCCGCCCGACGACTTCACTCTCCAGCGGCCGGTGCTGCGCTTCCGCGCCACGTCCCAGGGCGACGGCACCGTCACCTGGGAGTCGGGGCTGCTGCCCGGGGTGGCGACCTGGTACGTGGCGGAGGCCGGCCACGACGAGCTGCCGTCCCACGAGGCGGCCTTTCCCGCCTACCTGGACCTGATGCAGACCGGCACCACCAGCCGCCTGTCCCAGGAGCCGCCGCGCAGCCGGGCTGCCATGGAAGAGCCGGCGTTCATGCCGGCGCGCCTGCCCGACAGCCAGCCAGGGCCGGAGGACCTGGCCTCCTTCGTGTTCGGCGAAGGCCGGCCCCGGCGCCAGCGGCCGCGGCGCCGCCTGCCCTTGGTGAGCCTGACCCTGCGCCACGGCGATCTCGCCTATGCCCGCCATCCCGTATGCGTGGGTCATTACCAGGGCGACACCATCGTCAGCGCCGAGGCCGAGCTGGACCGGCGCTTGGAGGGGGCCCTGCGCCGGCGCGCCAGCCTGGACCTTTACCCGGGACCCCTGGGCACCCAGGAGGTGTTCATCAACCTGGATCCCCACGCCAGGCCCGGCGGCGCCCTGGTGGTGGGCCTGGGACCGGTGGGTGAGCTGTCGCCGGGGGCGCTGGAGGCGGGCATTGCCCGCGCCGCCCTGGAATACGCCCTGGCGGTGGCGGAATGGCCCGACGAGCGTTTCGGCCCGGCGGGCGCGCCGCGCTGCGCGCGTCTGTCCTGCCTGTTGATCGGCACCGGCTTCGGCAGCCTGACGGTGCGCGATTCCATCGAAGCCGTGCTGCGCGGGGTGAAGGCGGCCAACCTGCGCCTGCTGGACGCGGGGCTGGACAACCGGGTGCTGCTGGACGAGATCAAGCTCCTGGAGCTGTACCAGGACCTGGCCATCCAGGCGGCGCGCGCCCTGGACAGCATCCTGCTGGACGGCGAGCTGGCGGGCGATTTCCAATGGCGCCCGCGCCAGGTGCTGGAAGGCCAGGGCGGCCGCCGACGCGTGCTGTTCCAGGAGGCGCCCAACTGGTGGCAGCGCCTGGAGATCAAGTACGACGCCGAACGCGGCGAGTTGCGCTTCATTTCGCTCACCAACCGCGCCCGAGCCGAGGAAACCCTGGTGGCCGGGCAGCTGCGCCTGGCGGAGGATTTCGTCGCCATTGCCCGAGGCAGCGCCAGCCACGACCGGGAGGTGTCGCGCACCCTGTTCGAGATGCTGCTGCCCAACCGGTTGAAGGAGCTGGCGCCGGAGCAGCGCGACGTGGTGCTGCTGGTGGACGAGGTGTCGGCCTCCTTCCCCTGGGAGCTGCTGGAAGACCGCTGGGGCGGCGGCCGTCCCCCGGCGGTGGCCGGCGGCATGCTGCGCCAGCTCAAGACGCCCAGCTTCCGGCCGCGCCCGGCCCATCCCCTGGGCGACGGCGCCTACGTGGTGGGCAACCCCCAGCTGCCGCCGGGCAGCGGCGGCATGCAGTTCCCCGGCCTGCCGGGAGCGGAGCGCGAAGCCCGGGAGGTGGAGGCGCTGCTGCGCCGCCACGGCTACCAGGTGCGCGCCGACGTGAACGCCGTGGCCCAGGACATCCTCATGGGCCTGCACGCCGCCGGCTGGCGCATCCTGCACTTTGCCGGCCACGGCGTGCACGACCTGGAGATGTCCGACGGCAAGCGCATCTCCGGCATGGTCATCGGCGACAACGTAGTCCTCACCCCCGGCGACGTGGAACAGATGCGCTGGGTGCCGGAGCTGGTGTTCATCAACTGCTGCCACTTGGGCGCCACCCGCAGCCTGCGCCCGGAATGGTCCCGCTACAACGCCCTGGCGGCCAACCTGGCGATCCAGTTCATCAACATGGGCGTCAAGGCGGTGGTGGCGGCGGGCTGGGCGGTGGATGACGCCGCCGCCCTGGATTTCGCCCGCAGCTTCTACCGCCACATGCTCGCCGGCGACGGCTTCGGCGAAGCGGTGCGCGCGGCGCGCGAAGAGATCCACGGGCGCCATGCCCACGTCAACACCTGGGGTGCCTACCAGTGCTACGGCGACCCGGACTTCCGCCTGACGCAGGCGGAGCCCGGCGGCGCCGCCGTGCACGCTCCCTTCCATGCGCCTGCCGAGCTGGTGGCCGAGCTGGACAACCTAGCCGGCGAAGCGCGCATGCGCGGCGCCCGGGAGGGGGACGACCGGACCTGGCTGCCCCTGATCGACCGGCTGCTGGAACGCGTGCCGGCGGGCGAGCGCGATACCTGGCTGGCGCGCGCCGACGTGTGCGCGGCGCTGGGCATCGCCTATGGCGAACTGGGCGAACTGGACGGGGCCATCGCCTGGCTCGACCGCGCCGTGGCCGCCAACCGGGCGGAATTCTCCCTGCGCGCCGTGGAACAGCGCGCCAATTTCCAGCTCAGGCGCGCCCTGCAGGCGTGGCTGGCGGGCAGGAAGCGGGGCGGCGCGGGCAGGCCCGACCCGGTGGCGGAGGTGAACACGGCCGTCGCCCAGCTGCAGGCGCTCACCACCATGGCCGAGACCGTGGAGCGGCTGTCCCTGCTGGGCAGCGCCTACAAGTGGCTGGCCTGGATGCGGCGCGACCGGGACGGCACGGTGGACGCCCTGGGCCGGATGGCGGACAGCTACCGGCGCGCCTTCGAGCGCTCGGATGCAGAAGGCCGGGCCGATTCCTATCCCCTGGTGAACTGGCTGGCGGCGGAAGCGGCACTTGCCTGGTACGGCGCAGGCGCCCATGACAAGAAGTGGCAGGGGCGCATGACGCGCCACTGTGAGCGCGCCAGCCTGGAAGCCGCCCGGCGCGATCGCCTCGACCCCGAATTCTGGACCGGCATCGCCGAGCCCGACTGCCGGCTGGCCCGGGCGCTGCTGGCCGGCGACCTGGCGGAACAGGCGCCGGAGATCGCCGCCGGCTACCGCCGCGCCGTCGAGCGCGGCGCCAGCATCAAGCAGCGGGACGCCATTGCCGAGCACCTGGATTTCCTCGCCGCCGTAGCGACCCGTGCCGGCAAACAGGACGTCGCCCGCACCCTGGCCGGGCTGCGCCGGCAATTGTGAGCTATGACCAAATCATCGGCGAGTGCTACAACCCAAGTAAGGGGGGCATCAGCCTGGCACCCGCGGCGTGACGGAGGACTGCAGCATGCCCTATGAAGTGTTCTTCAGCTACCGGCGCGCCGACTACGGCGCGCCGATGAGGGAGTTGTTCACGGACCTGGCGGAGAAGGTGCGCACCCTGCGCGGCCTGGACAGGCACGAGGAACTGGTGTTCTTCGACCAGGAGAGCATCGAGACCGGCGACAACTGGGATGCCCGCCTGCTCCAGGCCCTGCAGGAAGCCAAGGTGCTGGTGCCCCTGTACTCGCCCGCCTACTTCAAGAGCGAATACTGCGCGCGCGAGTGGGCCGCCTTCCACTTGCGGCGCCTGGCCTATGCCAAGAGCACCGGCATGGAGCCGCCGGTGATCAAGCCGCTGGTATGGATCCCCATCCGTCAGGCAGGCAAGCTGGCCCTGCCGGAGGGTGTCTCCGAGGCGGTGAAGCTCGTGTCCGACGCGGAGCTGGAATTCGACAGCGACCAGGTGGAACTGACCCGGGACCTCACCGGCGCCGTGCGCCAGGCCCTGAAGGAAGGCAAGATTGTGGTGGTGTTCGTGGACCGCTGGTCCCTGTTCGACAACGAGGATTACCGCAACATCTTCCGCGAGTTCGACCAGGAGAACTTCTACAACTGCGCCGTCCTGCTGCCCTGGAATCCCCACGACCCGGAGCTGGCCGCCTGCCGCCAGGACATCGAGCAGACCATCGCCGACGTGCTGCACTTCCATTGCCAGTACGCGCCCACCTCCCCCTATGCCTGCCGTGATATGGGCTCGGTGGAGGAGCTGCGCCAGACGCTGCAGGCGGTGCTCACCCAGATCCAGGCGGAGATGCGGCGCCAGGCGCCCGTCGGCCGCCCGGTCGGCGCTCCCTTCGCCCGGCCGGTGGTGGCCGGGCCCGGGGGCAACCCGTAAGCATGCGCCGCCCCGGACGCATCATCACCTTCTATTCGTACAAGGGCGGCACGGGCCGCTCCATGGCCGTAGCCAACCTTGGCTGGGTGCTGGCGGCGGCGCGCAAGCGGGTGCTGATGATGGACTGGGACCTGGAAGCCCCCGGCCTGCACCGCTACTTCCACCCCTTCCTGGTGGACCCGGAGCTGTCCGCCTCCCGCGGCCTGATGGATTTGCTCATCGACTATGCGGACCAGGCCATCCAGCCGCCCGACGCGGAGGCGGGCGAGGCCGGCGAGTGGTACCGGGAGCTCGCCGACCTCACGCCCTACCGGGTGGCGGTGAACTTCGACGGCTTTCCTGAAGGCGGCCGCCTCGACTTGGTGCCCGCCGGGCGCCAGGGGCCGGGCTACGCCAGCCGCCTGGGATCGTTCGACTGGGACACCTTCTACGAGCGCCTGGGCGGCGGCAGCTTCCTGGAAGCGGTGAAGACGCGGCTGCGCGAGGAATATGAGTATGTGCTGATCGACAGCCGCACCGGCGTGAGCGATACCGCCGGCATCTGCACGGTGCAGATGCCCGACATCCTGGTGCTGCTGTTCACCTACAACAACCAGAGCATGCGCGGCGCCCAGGCGGTGGCCCTGTCGGCCCTGGACATGCGCCGCAAGCTGTGCGTGCAGTTCCCCGGCCAGCCCCTGCGCATCTGTGCCGTGCCCTCCCGCGCCGATCCCTTCGAGACGCGCAAGCTGCAGCTGCGCCAGAACTATGCGCGCCGCCTGTTCGATCCCCTGCTGGAGCAGGTGCCGGAGCTGGAGCGCAACGCCTACTGGGCGGGCGTGGAAATCCCCTACAGCCCGTTCCTGAGCTATGAGGAGGTGCTCGCCCCCCTGGTGTTCAACGCCGAAGACCCGAAGTTTCCCGTCGCCGCCACCCTGCGCCTGGGCGCGTACCTGACCGACGGCGAGGTGGCGCGCTACGACCTGCCCCTGTCACCCGAGAGGCGCCAGGCCCTGCTGGCCTCCTTCGAGCAGGCGGAGGAGCAGAAGCCCCTTCAGGCGGCCGCGGCCGAGGAGTCCCCCGCCGAGGCCCTGCTGCGCAGCGCCGACGCCGCCCTGGCCCAGCTCGACGGCGAGCGGCTGGCGCTGGCGCGCCGGCTGCTGCTGCGCCTGGTGCGCCTGCCCAGGCCGTCGGAGACGCCGGGGCTCAAGCGGCTGCGGGCGGCCGTATTCAGCCTGCCCGCCGGCGAGCAGGAGCTGCTGGGCCACTTCCTGCAGCTGGGCGTGCTGCGCCTGACGGAAGACCGGGAGCACGGCGGCGCGGTGGAAATCGCCGATGACGCCCTGCTCGCGCGCTGGCGCCAGGTGAATGCCTGGGCCGAGGAGGACAAGACAGCCCTGGAACGGCGCGACTGGGTGCAGACCGCCATCAGCTACTGGCAGCAGGCCGGCCGCCCCGACGGCCTGCTCCTGCCCGCCTCCCATGCCCGTCAGGTGGCGCCGCTGCTCGATAGCCACCCGGCCCTGTTCTCGGCCCAGGAGGAGGCCTTCATCCGCGCCAGCCTGGCCCAGGCCGAAACGCCGGCCCGCGCCGTCGCCGCCGAGGCGCCGCCGGCGGCGCGCGCACCGCGCTTCGGCAAGCTGGGCCTCGGCGGCGCCCTGGCGGCGCTGCTGGCCGTGGCCGTGCTGCTGGCCCTGTGGTGGCCCAAAAACGCCGTCACGCCCGAGTCCAACAGGCAGGCCCAGGCGCCCCTGCCCGTGCAGCAGTCGCCTGCGCCGCCCAGCACCAGCGACGCCGCCCTCAGCTTCTATCTCGCCGGCAACCAGAACCTGCTGGAGCAGCGCCTGGACGAGGCGATCAGGAACTACGACCGCGCCATCGACCTCAAGCCCGACTACCTGGAGGCCTATCTCAGCCGCGCCGAGGCGTATCGCCAGCAGGGCCGCGGCGACCAGGCCCTGCGCGAGCTGGAGAAGGTGGTCGCCATCAAGCCCGATTCGGCGGAAGCCTACTTCAAGCTGGCCGAGCTCAATGCCGAGTCGGGACGCCGGGAACAGGCCCTGGATCTGTACCAGCGCACCCTCGCCCTGGGACCCACGCCCCAGTTGCGCGAGCGCGCCGAGAAGGCCCTGGCCAAGCTCAAGCCCGCCGCCGTGCCCACCCGCATCTACGTGCACGTGAACAACCGCGGCGATCTCCCCTTCGCCGAGCGCCTGGCCCGGCAGCTCAAGTCCTCGGGCATGCAGGTGCAGGGAACCCAAATCCTGCCCCAGGCCACCAGCGCCGACGTGCGCTATGCCAATGCCTCCGACGAGGAGGCGGCGCGCCAGGTGCAGCGCCTGGTGCAGGACGCCCTGCTCCAGGCGGGCTACCGGGGCAAGGTGCAGTTGCTGTTCATCGGCAGCCGCTTCCAGAACGTGCCCCCGGGCAACATCGAGGTATGGCTGCCGCCCCTGGCGGCGCCGGCGCAGCAGGCGCAGCAGGCGCAGCAGCGTTATGACAAGCGCTGACGGGGCGACAAGTAACAGGGTTACACCGCCGCTTCTCCTGCCCCTCACCCCTCACCGACATCATGGACACCACCGTCGCCCTCACCGGCATGCTGCCCGCCATCGTCATCGTCAGCGCGGTGCTCACCGCCCCCCTGTCCTTCTTCCTGCTGTGGCTGTACAGGCGCGCGGTGTTGCGCGGCATGGCCGCCCAGGCGGGGGTGGCCGATGCCGCCCCGGCGCCGGCTGCGCTCGCGGCGCCCTCCGGGGAGCTGCGCGTGCGCCTGGTGGACGAGGGCCCGGCGCCGGCCGCCGGCGCCCACGGGCGGGCGCGCCGTGCCCTGTGGCGGGCCGGCCTGATCCATGCCGGGGGCGGCCTCGTCTACGGCCTGGTCATGACAGTGCCGTGGATGCTGTCCGCCGGCGGCGGTTTCATCCTGAGCCGCTGGCTGTGGCTGTGGACCTGTTACGCGTGGCCCGCGGCCCTGGCGCTGGCCTTGGTGGCGGCCACCGGACGCCGGCAGCGGGCGGCCATCGCCGCCGGCTACTTCGCATTCCTGGCCGGCGCCGCCGCCTACGGGCTGGCGCGCAATCCGGAGCTTTCCGTGGGCCAGCTCGCCGACTTCTGGCTGTTCGTCAATGCCCCAGGCACGCTCCTGCTGCTGGCCTTCCTGGGGCGGCGCGTGCGCGCCGTCGGTCCCCTGGTGCTGGCCTTCATGACCGCCGGCGTCACCGGCGCCCTGGTCCTGGTGCAAGTCGCCGGCGCCAGCGAATCCTTCCTGCGGGAACTGGTCGCCGCGGGCACGGCGCTGGGACTGGGCGCAACGGAACTGTTCGTGCTGATGCACCTGGCCGGCTTCGCCCTGCTCGCGGCCGTCGGCTGGCGGCTGCTGCGCTGGCTGGGCAGCCGCTACCGGGCCAAGCGCCTGAGCGATCAAAGCCTGACCCTGGATGCCCTGTGGCTGCTGTTCGCGGTGGTGCAGTCCATCACCCTGACCTTCGAGGGCTGGCCCTGGATCTTCACCGGGCTCGCCGCCTTCGCCGCCCGCAAGCTGGTGGTGAATGGGAGTTTCGCCCTGCAGCCCACGCCCGCCGGCGCGGCACCCATGCTGCTCCTGCTGCGGGTGTTCGCCCTGGGCGGGCGCAGCGAGCGGTTGTTCGATGTCCTCAACAAGTACTGGCTGCGCCACGGCAGCATCGGCCTCATCGCCGGGCCGGACCTGGTGACCGCAACGGTGGAGCCCCACGAGTTCCTGGACTTCGTCGCCGGCGGCCTGGCGCGCCGCTTCGTGAGCGGCGCCGCCGACTTGGACCGGCGCCTGGCGCAGCTGGACACGCGTCCGGACCCGGACGGACGTCATCGGGTCAATGAGTTCTTCTGCCGCGCCGACACCTGGCAGATGACCATGACCCGCCTGGCCGCCCTGAGCGATGCGGTGCTCATGGACTTGCGCGGCTTCGCCCCAACCAACCAGGGCCGCCGCTTCGAATTGGGCCGGCTGCTCCAGGCCGTGCCCCTGGAGCGCGTGCTGCTCCTGATGGACGAGAGCACCGATCTGCCCTTCCTCGAACGCTCCCTGCGCGAGCTGTGGCAGCAGGTGGATGCGGGCTCGCCCAACCGCGCCGCGGCGGCGCCCGAAGTGCGCCTGCTGCGCCTGCCCGACCTGTCCTCCGCCGCGCTGGAGCGGCTGCTGGCGCGGGTCTTCTCCCTGCATGGGGAGCGGGCCGCCGCCCGCCCCGGCCTCGTGCCGTCCGCCTGAGCGGACGCCCCTCATTCGGGCGGCAGCGCTATCTCTTGATCCGTGCTGAACTGGTAGTCGCGGAACACGTGCTCCGCGCTGAGGATCCGGTAGCTGCCGTCCGGCATGCGGCGCGTGGTGTCCTTGAGGCGGTAGGTGTAGTGGCCGCAGGTCCAGCAGTCGAAGTTGCGCATGTGGGTGCACAGGCAGGTCTTGTCCATCACCGAGATCTTCCTGGCGTGGGGATGGGCGGCGACCTCCCGGTTATAGGCGACGATGTAGGCGCAGCTGCCGTTGCTGTCCAGCAGGTAGCCGTAGGCCTCGCAGTTGGGGCGGATGCCGGAGCCGATGGCCGGGCTGTTCCTGAGCATGCGCATGGGATAGCCGGTGGGCGAGATGGTGTTCACCTCGATGTCGCCCTCCGTCGCCTTGAAGTACTCCTGCTTCACCTTGTCGGGCAGGCCGCATTCGCGCGTGACGGTAAAGCGGGTGGCCACCTGCACCGCGGCCGCACCCTGCTCCAGGAAGGATACGGCATCGCTGCCGGTAAAGATCCCCCCGGCGGGGATGAGGGGGATGTCCAGCTGCTCGGCGCGCAGCCAGTCGCGGATCTCCGCGACGATGGTCGCCAGGTCGTACTTCGCCCAGTCCATGCCGAAGCCCAGATGGCCGCCGGCCAGCGGGCCCTCGATCACAATGTAATCGGGCAGGCGGCCGAGCTTGGCATTCTTGCGCAGGAACAGCTGCAGGGCGCGCAGGGAGGACACGATGATGCCCAGCTTGGCGTCGCGGAAGCGCGGGTGGTCCTCGATCAGGGCAAAAGAGCCCAGGTGCAGCCCGGCGGACAGGGTGATGCCGTCGATGCCCGCGTCCAGGGCCGCCGACAGGCGAACGCGCAGGGTCTCGCGCGGCGCGTTCATGGTGAGCTTCTCCATGCAGTTGATGAAGATCAGCCCCTCGCCGCGCTTGGCCTCCATGGTCCGGCCCACGTGCAGCCGGGTGGCCTCGGCCAGCCGCCCCAGGTCGAACAGCACCTTGGACTTGTCCGGGTTGGCGACGTTGTACTTGTACTGCTGCAGCTTTTCCTTGACGAACTTGGTCTGGAAACGCCGGTCGGACACCGTCGGCACCATGGCATCGGAAATGTGCCCGATGCCCCCCAGCCGCGCGGCTTCCAGCGCCAGCTCGGCGGTGGAGATATCCACCCCCATGCCGCCCACGACGATCGGCACGAGCTCTTTCTTGCCGAACCGCAGACGGAAATCGTCTACCCGCTTCATTCTGTCCCTTCCAATCCTTCCGCCGCCGATTTCGGCGAACCCGCAATCGTACCTGAAAGCCGGGCGACCAGACAGTTTTGATCGGCCGGCAGGTTCGCGCCTTCGACCACCAGCGCCGGGATTTCGGTCGGCGGGACCGGCTTGCTGAACAAGTAACCCTGCAGCTCATGACAGTCCTCCGCCCGGAGAAACTCTGCCTGCTCCCGTTTCTCCACGCCCTCGGCAACGACCTTGATGTTCAGGGTGCGCGCCAGCGCCGCGACGGCCTGGGCAATGGCCGCGTCGCGCTCGCAAGTCTGCAGCTCGCTCACGAAGCTGCGATCGATCTTGAGGTAATCCACGGGGAAACGTCTCAAGTAGTTGAGGGAAGAATAGCCGGTGCCGAAGTCGTCAATCGAGATGACGACCCCGAGTTGCTTGAGCCGGTTCATCGTGGACAGGGCGCGCTCCGCGTTCTCCACCAGGAGGGACTCCGTGAGCTCCAGTTCCAGGTACTGGGGCGCAAGCCCGGACTCACGCAGCGCATTCTCGACGGCATCCACCAGCGTTTCGCTGCGAAACTGGCGCGAGGAGATATTCACTGATACCCGCATCGGGGGCAGCCCGGCGTCCTGCCACGCCTTGTTGTCCCGGCAGGCCGTCGCCAGCACCCATTCGCCGACGGGAACGATCAGCCCGGTATCCTCGAGCACGGTGATGAACTGGGCCGGGGGGATGACCCCCTTTTCGGGATGGTTCCAGCGAAGCAGCGCTTCCACAGCGCAGGCCCGGCCGGTCTCGGTCGAGATCCGGGGCTGGTAGTACAGCAGGAACTCGCCCTTGCGCAGCGCCCGCTGCAGAGCGCTCTCCATCGAAAAGCGCTCGAAGGCCCGCTCATTCATCTCGCGGGTGTAGAACTCGTAGCGTCCCCGCCCCGATTCCTTGGCCTGGTACATGGCCGCATCCGCGTTTCTTACCAGCTGCTCCGGTTGCGCGTCGTCCGTGGGGCAGATCGTGATGCCGATGCTCGCTCCGACCGTGATCTCATGCTCCGTGATCTTCACCGGCTCGGAGACCGCTTCGATGATCCGGCGCGCAGCCTGGGCGGCGTCTTCCGGGCGCTCGAGCGTTTCCAGGATGACGGTGAACTCGTCGCCACCCATGCGGAACACCATGTCGCTTTCCCGCAGGCAGCGCCGGATGCGCCGGGCAGTGATTTGCAGCAACTGGTCGCCCGCTTCGTGGCCGAGGCTGTCGTTCACCACCTTGAACCGGTCCACGTCGATGAACATCACGCCGATCAGACGGCGGGTTCGGATCGCCAGGCTTACCGCCGAGCCAAGATGCTCGGCAAAGCTGATGCGATTGGGCAGACCGGTCAGCGGATCGTGGTATGCCTGATGTCGGATCAGCGCTTCGCGTTCCACCCGTTCGCGCTCCTGCCGCCCGATAATCCCCTCGGCGCGGCGCACCAGCGCAAACAGGAACACGTACAGGATCGCCAGCCCGCCGCCTACGCCCGCCGCGATCTGCCACTGGATTCGCTCGAGCCTCTCCGCGAAGGCGGTGACGTCCGAGTAGACCTCGAATACGCCCTCCACCGGGGAGGCGGCGGCGCGGCGGATCGGAACGTAGGAGAACACCAGGTTCCGGTTGTGGATGGTGCCTTCAAAGGCGTCGAAATCCCCGCGAAACGTGAGATCGCCTGCGATTTCGCCGTTCCTGGCCCGAAGGAACCCGGCATTCGCGCTCTTGTCTTCCCCGATCTGTTTTTCGTCGGAGGAAAACACGGTGAGCCCGTCCAGGTTGTAGATCTTCACCTTCACCACCGACAGCCCCTTCATCTGCCGCAGGATGTCGGCGCGCAGGCGCCCGATCTCGGGGCGCGCCAGCAGTTCATCGCGCGTGGCTCCCGAAGTGGTCGTGACGAAGGCTGCGTACTGCGGCCAGATGGAGTTGGCAAACGCCTGGGTAAGCGCGGCGTTGTTCCGGGTCTCGTGGTGGACCAACTCGCCGAAGGCGACGTAGCGGTAAAAGCCCACCAGCAGGGCAACCACGACGGCGACGCCGATCAGGCTCGCCAGAGAAAAGTATCGGGTCAGCCGAAACGACCCCATTGAGCGCCCCTCTTCGCTCACGAGAACGAAACGGATTATACGCGGCGGCACGCGCCGGCCCCGATGTGACACGGCGCCCAAAGGGCGCCCCCGTTGGCGAAACCGCGAACTCGTTACACCGTCACCGTCTCCGCCACTTCCCTGAACTCGTCGATCTGGTCGAAGTTCATGTAGCGATAGATGTCGGCGGCCTTCTGGTTCACCACATTCACCTGCTCCATGTACTCGGCCACCGTCGGGATCTTGCCCAGCAGCGCGCACACGGCGGCGAGTTCCGCCGAGCCGAGATAGACCCGGGTGTCTATCCCCAGGCGGTTGGGGAAGTTGCGGGTCGAGGTGGACATGGCGGTGCTCCCCTTCCTGATCTGCGCCTGGTTGCCCATACACAGGGAGCAGCCGGGCATTTCCATGCGCGCGCCCGACTTGCCCAGCACGCCGTAGTAACCCTCCTCGTTGAGGATCATGGCGTCCATCTTGGTGGGGGGCGCGATCCACAGGCGCGTGGGGATGTCGGCCGCGCCATCCAGCACCTTGCCGGCGGCGCGGAAGTGGCCGATGTTGGTCATGCACGAGCCGATGAACACCTCGTCGATCTTGTCGCCGGCCACTTCCGACAGGAGCTTCACGTCGTCCGGGTCGTTGGGGCAGGCGACGATGGGCTCCTTGATCTCGGCGAGATCGATCTCGATGACGGCGGCGTACTCGGCGTCCGCGTCCGGAGCCAGCAGCGAGGGATTGGCGATCCAGGCCTCCATGGCCTTGATGCGCCGCTCCAGGGTGCGCCGGTCCTGGTAGCCGTTGGCGATCATCCACTTCATGAGCGTGATGTTGGAGCGCATGTACTCGATGATCGGCTCCTTGTTGAGGCGCACGGTGCAGGCGGCGGCGGAGCGCTCGGCGGAGGCGTCCGACAGCTCGAAGGCCTGTTCCACCTTGAGGTCCGGCAGGCCCTCGATCTCCAGGATGCGGCCGGAGAAGATGTTCTTCTTGCCCTTCTTCTCGACCGTGAGCAGGCCCTGCTTGATGGCGTAGTAGGGGATGGCATTGACCAGGTCGCGCAGGGTGACGCCCGGCTGCATCTTGCCCTTGAAGCGCACCAGAACCGACTCGGGCATGTCCAGGGGCATCACGCCCGTGGCGGCGGCGAAGGCCACCAGGCCCGAGCCCGCCGGGAAAGAGATGCCGATGGGGAAGCGGGTGTGGGAGTCGCCGCCGGTGCCCACCGTGTCGGGCAGCAGCAGGCGGTTGAGCCACGAATGGATGACGCCGTCGCCCGGGCGCAAGGACACGCCGCCGCGGGTGCTGATGAAGGACGGCAGCTCCCGGTGCATCTTCACGTCCACCAGCTTGGGATAGGCGGCAGTGTGGCAGAAGGACTGCATCACCAGGTCGGCGGAGAAGCCCAGGCAGGCCAGATCCTTGAGTTCGTCCCGGGTCATGGGGCCGGTGGTGTCCTGGGAGCCGACGGTGGTCATGCGCGGCTCGCAGTAGGTGCCCGGGCGGATGCCCTTGCCCTCGGGCAGGCCGCAGGCGCGGCCCACCATCTTCTGGGCCAGGGTGTAGCCCTTGCCCGTCTCCGCCGGCGCCTTGGGCAGCCGGAACAGGGTGGAGGGCGGCAAGCCCAGGGCTTCGCGCGCCTTGGCGGTGAGGCCGCGGCCGATGATCAGGGGAATACGGCCGCCGGCGCGCACTTCATCCAGGATCACTTCCGACTTGTAGCTGAAGGTGGAAATGACCTGGCCGTTCTTCTCGATCCTGCCCTCATAGGGGTAGATGTCGATGACATCGCCCATTTCCATCCTGGTGACGTCGCACTCGATGGGGAAGGCGCCGGCATCCTCCTGGGTGTTGAAGAAGATGGGGGCGATCTTGCCGCCCAGGCAGAAGCCGCCGTAGCGCTTGTTGGGCACGAAGGGGATGTCCTCGCCGGTCCACCAGATCACCGAGTTGGTGGCGGACTTGCGCGAGGAGCCGGTGCCCACCACGTCGCCCACATAGGCCACCGGATGACCCTTCTGCTTCAGGGCGTCGATGGTCTTGATGGGACCCACCTTGCCCGGCTCGTCGGGGGTGATGCCCTCGCGCGGGTTCTTCAGCATGGCCAGCGCATGCAGCGGGATGTCCGGGCGCGACCAGGCGTCAGGGGCGGGCGAGAGGTCGTCGGTGTTGGTCTCGCCCGAGACCTTGAACACAGTGACGGTGATTTTCTGTGGCACTTCCGGGCGCGAGGTGAACCACTCGGCCTCCGCCCAGGACTGGAGCACCGCGCGGGCGTTCGCGTTGCCCTGGTCCGCCTTGTCCTTCACGTCGTGGAAGTAGTCGAACATGAGCAGGGTGTTCTTCAGGCCCTGGGCGGCCACGGCGCCCACCTGGGCGTCGTCCAGCAGGTCGATCAGGGGCCTGACGTTGTAGCCGCCCAGCATGGTGCCCAGCAGCTCGGTGGCCTTCTCGCGGGAGATCAGGCCACAGGCCTCCTGGCCCTTGGCGACCCGGGCCAGGAACTCGGCCTTGACCTTGGCGGCGTCGTCCACGCCGGCCGGCACGCGGTGGGTGAGCAGATCGACGAGAACACCCTCCTCGCCCGCCGGCGGATTCATCAGCAGGGCGACCAGTTCGCTGGTCTGCTGGGCGGTAAGGGGCAGGGGCGGGATACCGAGCGCCGCGCGCTCGGCGACATGCTGGCGATAGGCTTGTAGCACGACGGGTCCTTCCAAACGTGGTTGCAGTGGCGGCCAAAGCTTCGGCGCAACTCCTTATTTTTCTTGGCGAATCCGGGACTGCCAAGGCACAGGAGGGGAATGGCCGAGCAAAGTCTTATATATATTATCTTTTTCCCAAGCCCAAGGGAAGAACCGGCCTTCCTCCCCCAGGACGCCGCAAAGACCAGGCCGGGCCGCTATCATTGAAAGGTTCCGGACGTCCTGGCTGTACCTCCCCCGATTGCCAAGGAGCTCCCATGACTCGAACCCGCGTTCGCCTCGCCACCTTCGCCGCCGCCGGCCTGCTGTGCGCCCACGCCGCGCTGGCGGCCGATCTGCCCAAGCGCCGGTCGGGGGCCTGTGGCAGATCACCAACTCCAGCCCCGGCATGCCCGCCGGCGGCATGACCATGCAGCAGTGCATCGACGAGAATACCGACGACATGATGCGCCAGTCCCTGGGCGGCGCCACCGACACCCAATGCGCCCAGCAGGAGGTCAGGCGCGAGGGCGAGCGCATGATCGTCACCTCGGTCTGCCGGATGGGCGGCACCACCGCCACCACGCGCGCAGTGTTCACCGGCAAACTGGACTCGAACTACCGGGCCGAGATCAAGTCGTCCTATGACCCTCCCATGATGGGCATGAAGGAAGGGACGGCGGTCCTGGAGGCCAAGTGGCTCGGCCCCTGCAAGCCGGGCCAGAAGCCGGGCGACATGGTGCTGCCCAACGGCATGACCATCAATCCCGGCGCCATGCCGAAGATGCCGGGCGGAACACCGATGATGCGTTGACCTAACCGCAGATAACGCAAAGAACGCAAAGTATCGCAAAGACTGCAAAGGAAAATCCCCAAGCAGTTCCATCCACCCACCGGGTGAGGATCTTCTTTGCGTCCTTGGCGTCTTTGCGATCTTTGCGTTTAAAGCGGTTTCAATTGAGGTTTCTAGGGTTAAACAAGAGAAAGGAAAAGTTCATGAGCCACAACCTGTTCAACACCCTGCGCGAGTTCCGGCCGGGCTCCGGCAGGACCGGGAAGTTCTACAGCCTGCCCGCCCTGGAAGAAGCGGGCGTGGGCAAGGTGTCGCGGCTGCCGGTATCGCTGCGCATCGTCCTGGAGGCGGTGCTGCGCAACTGCGACGGCAAGAAGGTCACCGAAGAGCACGTGCGCCAGCTGGCCAACTGGGGGCCGACGGCGGCGCGCACGGAAGAGATCCCCTTCGTCGTGGCGCGCGTGGTGCTGCAGGACTTCACCGGCGTGCCGCTGCTGTGCGACCTGGCCGCCATGCGCGACGTCGCCGCCAAGCTGGGCAGGAACCCCAAGACCATCGAGCCCCTGGTGCCGGTGGACCTGGTGGTGGACCACTCGGTGCAGATCGACTACTACGGCTCCAAGGAGGCGCTGCGCAAGAACATGGAGCTGGAGTTCGAGCGCAACTTCGAGCGCTACCAGTTCATGAAGTGGGGCATGCAGGCCTTCGACACCTTCAAGGTGGTGCCGCCGGGCATCGGCATCGTGCACCAGGTGAACCTGGAGTACCTGTTCCGCGGCGTGCAGCGGCGCGGCGAGCTGTACTTCCCGGACACCCTGGTGGGCACCGATTCCCACACCACCATGATCAACGGCGCCGGCGTGGTCGGCTGGGGCGTGGGCGGCATCGAGGCGGAAGCGGGCATGCTGGGCCAGCCGGTGTACTTCCTCACCCCCGACGTCATCGGCGTCGAGCTGACCGGCCGGCTGCGCGAAGGCGTCACCGCCACCGACCTGGTGCTCACCATCACCGAGATGCTGCGCAAGGAAAAGGTGGTGGGCAAGTTCGTCGAGTTCTTCGGCGAGGGCGCCGCCAACCTGACAGTGACCGACCGGGCGACGATAGCCAACATGGCGCCCGAGTACGGCGCCACCATGGGCTTCTTCCCCATCGACCAGGCGACCGTGGACTTCCTGCGCGGCACGGGACGCAGCGACGCGGAGGTGGACGCCTTCGCCGCCTACTTCAAGGCCCAGGGCATGTTCGGCATGCCCAAGGCGGGCCAGGTGGAATACACCAAGGTGCTCACCCTCGACCTGTACGACGTCGCGCCCTCCCTGGCGGGGCCGAAGCGGCCCCAGGACCGCATCGAGATCGGCCACGTCAAGGCCAAGTTCCGCGACCTGTTCGCCGCGCCGGTGGCGGAGAACGGCTTCGGCAAGCGCGCCGCGGAGCTGGACCAGCGCTTCAAGACCCGGGATGGCATCGACATCGGCTCGGGCGACGTGCTGATCGCCGCCATCACCTCCTGCACCAACACCTCCAATCCCAGCGTGCTCATCGCCGCCGGCCTGCTGGCCAAGAAGGCGGTGGAGCGCGGCCTGACGGTCAAGCCCCACATCAAGACTTCGCTGGCGCCCGGATCCCGGGTGGTGACCGAGTATCTCCAGCGCGCCGGGCTGCTGCCCTACCTGGAGCAGCTGGGCTTCACCGTTGCCGCCTACGGCTGCACCACCTGCATCGGCAACGCCGGCCCGCTGGCGGAATCCATCGACGAGGCCATCACCGCCCACGACCTGGTGTGCGCGGCGGTGCTGTCGGGCAACCGCAATTTCGAGGCGCGCATCCATCCCAACATCCGCGCCAACTTCCTCGCCTCGCCGCCCCTGGTGGTGGCCTATGCCCTGGCCGGCACGGTGCTGAAGGACTTGATGACCGAGCCGGTGGGCCGGGACAAGGACGGCACCGAGGTGTGGATCGGCGACATCTGGCCCGGCAGCCAGGAGATCGAGGCGTGCATGAAGTACGCCATGGACCCGGAAACCTTCCGCCGGCTCTACAGCGATCTCACCAGGGACCACGACCTGTGGAACAACATCCCGGCGCCGAGCGGGCAGGTCTATGACTGGCCCAAGTCCACCTACATCGCCCGGCCGCCCTTCTTCGATGACTTCGACATGCAGCCGGGCGGGGTGGCCGACATCCGCGGCGCCAAGCCTCTCCTGATGCTGGGCGATTCCGTCACCACCGACCACATCTCGCCGGCGGGGTCCTTCAAGCCCGCCACGCCGGCGGGCAAGTGGCTCATGGAACAGGGGGTGCAGCCGGCCGCCTTCAACTCTTACGGTTCCCGGCGCGGCAACCACGAGGTCATGATCCGCGGCACCTTCGCCAATGTGCGCATCAAGAACCTGATGCTGCCGCCCAAGGAGGACGGCTCGCGCATCGAGGGCGGCTACACCCTGTTCGAGGGCAGGCAGACGACGGTGTTCGAGGCGGCTTCGGAGTACCAGAAGCGCGGCATCCCGACCGTGGTGCTGGCGGGCGAGGAGTACGGCACCGGCTCCAGCCGCGACTGGGCGGCCAAGGGCACACAGCTGCTCGGGGTGCGCGCCGTCATCGCCCGCAGCTTCGAGCGCATCCACCGCTCCAACCTGGTGGGCATGGGCGTGCTGCCGCTGCAGTTCAAGGGCAAGGACAGCATCGACACCTTGCACCTGAAGGGCGACGAGACCTTCGACGTGCTGGGCATCGACGAAAACCTCGAGCCGCAGCGGGACCTGACCCTGGCCATCACCCGCGCCAACGGCGCCCGGGAGGAGATCAAGGTGCTGTGCCGCATCGATACCGCCATCGAGGTGGATTACTACCTGCATGGCGGCATCCTGCCTTACGTGCTCAGGCAGCTGCTGGCAGCGGCGTAGGAAGATCCAGGGGCCGGCTCAGGGCGTCCCGTAAGCTCGCGCCGGGCGCAGGATGGGCCGCAGGGCGATCAGGCCCAACAGCGGGCCGATCGCCAGGGCCAGGAAAAGATAGTCGGTGCTCAGCCCCTGGGCGAGGACGTTGAGCAGCTGGATGCTGAAGATGGTGATGGCAAAGCCGATGCAATTGGCGATAGTAAGGGCGGAGCCCACCAGCCCGGCCGGCGCGTTCTGGGCATTGAGGGCCGAGAACTGGGGCGAGTCGCCGACCACGGTGATGCCCCAGAAGACCAGGAAAGCCAGAAAGACCGGCGTGGGTGCATGGAACATCAGGGGCGAGATGACGCAGCACAGCCCCGAGGCGGCGAGCTGGGCGAAGGCGACGGGGGCACTGCCCACCCGCAGCGACGCGACGCCTCCCCCCGCACAGCCGAAGGCGCCGGCGGCGATGACGATGAAGGCCCAGAGGGAAACGTTCAGGGCGCCTGCCCCGCTTTGCGCCCCATGGGCGGCCAGCACCACGGGGACAAAGGCCCAGAAGGCATAGAGCTCCCACATGTGACCGAAATAGCCGAAGGCCGAGGCGCGGAATGCGCGCGAGCGGAAAATCACCGCGAGCGCCTTCGGATCGAACCTCGTGCCCTTGACGAGATAGGGGCCGTCGGGCACGAGCCATAGCATCAGCAGGCCGCCGCCCAAGGCGACGAGGGACACGGCGACGGTGACCGCCTCCCATGGCAGGCGTTGCCCGGCGGCCCTGAGCAGATGGGGAAAGGCCGTACCCACCACCAGCGCGCCGACCAGCAGTCCGAGGGCGTTGCCCAGGCCGCGCTGATACCAGCCGGTGGCGATCTTCATGCCCACCGGATAGATGCCCGCCAGGAAGAAACCGGTGAGGAAGCGCAGCACGAGCAGCCCCGCCAGACCCTCGGCCAGGACATACACCCCAAGGTTGGTCGTGGCCCCGAACAGCGAGCACAGCAGGAACACCTTGCGCGGCGAGAACCGGTCGGCGACGGTGAAGAAGGCGAACGTCAGGGTGCCTGTGATGAATCCCAGCTGCACCGCGGAAGTGACATAGCCCAGTACATCGGCCGCGAGCCCCCACTGGCGCTGTAGATCGGGTAGCACGGCGTTGCCGGCAAACCACAGGGACGTGCCGGCGAATTGCGACACGATGATGACCGGCAGGATGCGCGACGGACGGGGGTGGGTCACCGCTGCCTCGCGGGATCATCATCGACTGGTCTCGGCCGCCGCCGGCGCAACCGCCTGAGCAAAGGCGCAACTGCCCAGCCGAGGAGCACTGCGGCGGCCACTGCCAGGATCTGCCACAGGGGCAGCTCGTCGGCCGGGTCGGCAACCTGGTGGGGCCACGCCGACGCCGCAAACATCGCCAGCGCCGCGATGATCAGAGCGCGCAGGTTCATGGTCGCACCCCGATGGCGGCCGCCCTCACTGCCACGACCAGGCATGATTGAGCACGATCAGCCCACCCCAGCCGAGCAGCACCACGCCCAGGGGCGCGCTCAATCGATGTCCCCAGGGGGCGTTCTTCTCCACCGCCATCAGCGCCCCCAGCGCCAGCATCCAGCCCACGTTGCCGGTGCCCACGGCGAACATCAGCAGCATCAGCGCCCAGCAGCATCCGACGCAGAACAGGCCGTGATGGGCCCCGAGCCGCAGGGCCTGGGCCGGCGGGCTGCCGCCGCTCCAGTGCTGGATGACGAAGGCCAGGGGCGCGCGGCACTTGTCGAGACAGCGGTACTTGAGGGACGAGAACTGAAAAGCGCCGGCCGCAAGCAAGGGCGCGGCGCCGAAAACCCATTGGTTCGCCTGCAGCCAGTATTGGCGGTTGAACGCCTGGTGCAGTGCCAGATCGAACAAGTGGGCCGCAACACCGAACGCGAGCCACACGCCCAGGTAACCCAGGATCACCAGGGTCACAAGCCGGGCCCGGTCGGCCCGCTGCCGCGCGAGGCGGCGAAAGATCTCGATCAGGGGCAGCGCCGTCGGCAGCATCATGGCCACTGTCATCAGCATCCAGCCGCCCACGTAGAGTATGGCCTGGACCAGGACCGGTCCCACGCCGTCCGCCGGGCTCAGGGCTCCCAGCTGCGCGTGACTGAGATAGCGGCCATAGGGCGAGCGCTCCCACAGCCAAAGAGCCAGCCAGGCGAACACGATCAGGCCCGCCAACGCCGGGAGGAAGAGGTTGCGGTGGACGAGCGGTTTCATGGAATGGACGACCGCACTGCGGTCTCCCGCTCCAGGGAACGGGAGGCCGCTACGCGGCAAGCGTCACATCGCGTTCAAGCGGTGAAGCGGAACGACCCTTGGATCGCGTTGTGTCCCTGCAAGTCCACCTTGATTCCCAGCGCCGGGTGGTTCGCCTTGTACATGGGCGCCTTGCCCACGTAGGCGGGGGAGCCGGGAATGGTCGAGAACACGGTGTCGCTCAAGGCCGTCGGCAGATCGCCGGTGCCCTTGAAGGGTTCGAGATCGGCCGCCACGGCATCGCCAACCCGAAGTTTTCCCTTGGCCTTGTCCACCTCGAAGCTGATCCTGGCGCGCTCCACGCCGACCACCTCGCCCACGAGCTGCGCCAGGTCGGCCACCGGTCCGCCCTTCTTGCCGGTAAAGACTCCTAGAATCGCTTCTTCCTGCTCCTTGGTGGCCTTCTCATCTAGATAGGCCACCACCCGCCAGTTGCCCTTCAGGACATTGCCGGGGATATGGCATAGAAGGCCAAAGGTCAAACCCGCCACGTCGACGCCGTCGATATTGCCCTTGTCGAAATGCCACGCCAGCATCCCGTCGCAGGTGCCGAAATCGGGGTCCTCGCCCACCCAGCAGGGGCACAGGGTCTTGCACGTGCATACTTCCAGAAGACGTCCCTCGAGGGTATAAGCCATGATTCTTCTCCTCTCTCTGTGGGGTTGGGGAATCGGCGGCCCAAAGACACATGCCGCGCCGCGGTTCTTCCAGGGTCGCCGTGGTAAAAAAGGAGATATTTCCTCTTTATAGTCCGCGCGGAGGCATGCGCCTACCCGACCGCGCGAATCAAACCCGTCGCAGCCTGTCAAACGGGCGTTGCCTCGGAGGAGTGAAACACGCATGAAGCGGGTTTTTCTGTTCCTGATCACCAACCTGGCGATCCTGGTCACCCTCTCGGTAGTGGTGAGCGCCCTGGGCCTTGATCGCTATCTCACGGCCCAGGGCCTGAACCTGGGCGCCCTGCTGGCCTTCGCCGCCGTATTCGGCTTCGGCGGCGCCTTGATTTCCCTGGCGATCTCCAAGTGGTCGGCGAAACGGGCGGTGGGGGCCCAGGTCATCGACACGCCGCGCAATGGCACGGAAGCCTGGCTGCTGGACACGGTGCGGCGCCACGCCCGGGCGGCGGGCATCGGCATGCCCGAGGTGGCGGTCTATCCGGCGGCGGAGGTGAACGCCTTTGCCACGGGCATGAACCGCAACAAGGCGCTGGTGGCCGTATCCGCCGGCCTGCTGCAGCGCATGACGCGCGACGAGGCGGAAGCGGTGATCGGCCACGAGGTGTCCCACGTGGCCAACGGCGACATGGTCACCCTGGCGCTGATCCAGGGGGTGCTGAACACCTTCGTGATCTTCATCGCCCGCGCCGTCGGTCACGTGGTGGACCGGGCGGTGTTCAAGAGCGAGAACGGCCCCGGCGCCGGCTATTTCATCACCTACATCGCCCTGGAGATCGTGCTGGGCATCCTGGCCACCATGGTCGTCATGGCTTTCTCGCGCCACCGGGAGTTCCGGGCCGACGCGGGCAGCGCGCGCCTGGCCGGGCGCGGCAAAATGATCGCGGCCCTGGAGCGGCTCAAGGCGGCCCAGGAAGAAAGAGAACTCCCGCCGCGCCTGGCGGCCTTCGGCATCTCGGGCCATGTACGCCACGGCCTTAGCCGCCTGTTCGCCAGCCACCCGCCCCTGGAAGAGCGCATCGCCGCCCTGCAGGCGGCGCAATGAGCCCTTGATCCCAGGACTGCAAAGGGGCGTGGCGGCCTGGATCGCCCTGGCCGCCGCCTGCGCCGGTGCCGGCACCGCCTGGCTCGCCTTTTCCGCCTACGAGCGGGCGCTGGCCCGGGGCCGCTTCGAGGCGGCGGCAGGACGGGTCGAGAACGCCCTGCGTGAGCGCCTGGACCGTTACGAAGCGGAGCTCAACAGCCTGGCAGCAGTGGTCCCCAACGACGGGCACCTGCCGCGCGAGCGCTTCATCGCCTACGTGGAGCAGCTGGAGCTGGAGCGCCCGGGCCTGGCGCTGCGGACCCTCGGCTATGCCCCCTGGATTCCCGGCGAGCAGCGCGCCGCCCACGAGGCGGCACTGCGCCAGGAAGGCTTCCCCGACTACCGCATCCAGCCCCCCGGCGAGCGCGAGGCCTATGTGCCGGTGACCCATCTGCAGTCCCTGGGCCGCCAGCGCGAGCAGGAGCGGGGCTTCGACCTGCTGACCGACGGCCAGCTGCGCGGTCTGCTGCTGGTCGCCCGGGACAACGGCCGGCCCGTGGCCACCAGCCGCCTGGTGTTCGACGGGCTGCGCCAGCAGATCCCCGACGGCAGCCTGTCCCTCTACTACCCGGTGTTCCGCCCCGGTCAGGCCGTCACCAGCCTGGAACAAAGGGCCATGGCCCTGGCCGGCTTCGTGTTCGGCATCGCGCGCGCCCAGGACTTGTTCCGGGACATTCCCGGCGTCGACTCGGGCCTGGCCCTCGCCCTGCGCGAGACCGACGATGCGGGTCCGGGCATAAGTGCGCGCAACCCGGCGCCGGACGGCGCTGCCCGCCACTATCAGTCGCGCCCGGTGAACTTCGCGGAACGCGACTGGCTGCTGCAGATCTCCGCCACGCCGGCCTTCGAGGCCGACACGGGCGTCGCCGTCTGGATCAAGGCGGCCACCTCCGCCGGCGCCGGCCTGGTGCTGTTCGCCCTGCTCCAGGCCGTAGGACGCAGCCGTGAGCGCGAGACCCGGCTGGCCCTGCAGGCGGCGCACGACGCGCAGGCGCGCGAGGCGGCATTCCGCACCATCGTCGATGCGGTTCCCAACGGACTCATCGTGGTGGACGACAAGGGCGTCATCAGGCGCGTGAACGCCCACGCGGAGACCCTGTTCGGCTATACGCGGGAGGAACTGATGGGCCAGCCGGTGGAGATGCTGGTGCCCCAGCGGCTGAGTGCCGACCATGCGGCCTATCGCGCCGCCTTCGCCCGCAGCCCGCGCGCCCGTCCCATGGGCGCCGGGCGCGAGCTGTACGGGCGGCGCAAGGACGGAGCCGAGTTTCCTGTAGAGATCGGCCTCACGCCCATCCAGACCGAGGACGGCCTGCTGATCCTCAGTTCCATCATCGACATCTCGGAACGCAAGGCCGTCGAGCGCCGCTTCCGGGAGCAGGCGGAGCAGATCGCCGCCGCCAGCCGCTACAAGTCCGAGTTCCTCGCCAACATGTCCCACGAGCTGCGCACGCCGCTGAACAGCATCCTGCTGCTGTCGGAGCAACTGCGCCACAACCGCGGCGGCAACCTCACGGCCAAGCAGGTACAGCATGCGACCATCATCCACCGCTCCGGCACGGACCTGCTGACCCTCATCAACGACATCCTGGACCTGTCCCGGATCAAGGCCGGGCGCATACCCGTGCACATCAGTGAAGTGTCGGTGGAGCGCGTCGCCGACAGCGTGCGCTCCTCCTTCGCGCCCCTGGCGGAAAACCGCGGCCTCGACCTCACCGTGGTGGTGGCCCCGGACGCGCCGCGCACCCTGCTCACCGACGGCAATCGCCTGCACCAGATCCTGCGCAACCTGCTGTCCAATGCCCTCAAGTTCACCGAGCACGGCGCCATCCGCGTGCGCTTTTTCCGGCCCGGGCAGCAGGAGCTGCCCGCCGAGCTGGGCCTGGACGCCCCTGATGCGATCGCCATTGCCGTAACCGACACCGGCCCGGGCATCGCCGATGACAAGCGCGAACTGATCTTCGAAGCCTTCCGCCAGGGCGACGGCTCCACGGCGCGCCTGCACGGCGGCACCGGCCTGGGCCTCACCATCTGCCGCCAGCTCGCCACCCTGCTGGGCGGAGCGGTAAAAGTTACAAGCTCCCTGGGCATGGGCAGCACTTTCGTCCTCTACCTTCCCGTGCGTGCCCCCCAGGCCCAGTCGCAGCAAATTGCCGTGCCCCAGGAACTCGACGCGGTCCGGCCCGATCGGAATACTACGGGGGGCGCGGCCCAGGCGCAGGAGGCGACATCCCGCTGGGCCGGCCGGCGCGTGCTGCTGGTGGATGACGACATCCGCAACACTTACGCCCTGTGCAGCCTGTTCGAGGATCTCGGCCTGGACGTGGTCACTGCCGGCACGGGGCGCGAGGCGCTGGACGTGGTGGCGCGCGACCGGGGCATCGATCTGGTGTTGTTGGACATGGCCATGCCGGAAATGAACGGCTACGAAGCCGCCCGGCGGCTGAAGGGCGAACTGGGCTACCGGGGGCCGGTGGTCGCTGTCACCGCCAATGCCATGAAGGGCGACCGGGAGCGCTGCCTGGCGGCGGGTGCCGACGACTACCTGGCGAAACCCGTCAGCGCAGCGGACATCATAGCCCTCATGGACCGCTGGTTCGTGAGCGAGACCAAGGGAAACGGGGATGGAGACGAGCCGAGAACCCGATCTGCCAATGGCTGAGGACGACGGCCACGAACGCCAGAAAGTGCTTCTGGTGGACGACCGGCCGGAGAACCTGGCCGCCCTGGAGGCGACCCTGGAGGACCCGGCCATCGAAGTGGTGAAGGCCAGATCCGGCGAAGAGGCCTTGCGCTTCCTCCTGGAACACAATGTTTCCCTGGTGCTGCTGGATGTGCAGATGCCGCGCATGGACGGCTACGAGGTGGCGCGCCTGATGCGCAGCGCCCGGCGCACCCGCCATGTGCCCATCCTGTTCATCACCGCCTACCACAGCGACGAGGACGCCATCCTCAAGGGCTACCAGTCGGGCGCCATCGACTATATCCAGAAGCCGGTCAACCCGGCCATGCTGCGCGCCAAGGTGTCCCTGCTGCTGGAGTACGACCGGCAGCGCCAGGAGCTGCGCCGGGCGCGCGACCGGCTGGAGGCCCAGCGCAGCTACTACGAATCCATCCTCGATGCCGCCGGCGAGGGCATCATCCGCTTCGACCCGGAGGGCACCGTGCGCTTCGCCAACCCGGCGGCCCTGCGCCTGCTGGGGGTCAGCGCCGACCAGCTCATCGGCCAGAGCCACAGCGCCTTCTTCCCCGCCGAGGCGGGCGGCTGGCGCCAGACGGCCATGTACCGCGCCTGGGAGGAGAAGCGGGAAGTCCGCCTGGAGGAAGCCGAGTTCTGCACCGCCGCCCGGGGCAAGTTCCCCGTCATGGCCTGCTGCTCGCCACTGCTCGGCCCGCGCCCCGGGGTCGTCCTGGTGTTCCAGGACATTTCCGCGCGCAAGGGCCTGGAGGAGCAGCTGCGCCGCCAGATCAGCACCGACCACCTGACCGGCCTGGCCAACCGCAGCGGCTTCCGCCAGGCGCTGCAGCGCGCCCTGGCGCGCTGCAACCGCAGCTTCAAGCACGTGGCCCTGTTGTTTCTCGACCTGGACCGCTTCAAACAGATCAACGACTCCCTGGGCCACGACGCCGGCGACCGGCTGCTGCAGGAGGTATCGGCGCGCCTGCGCCAGTGCGTGCGCCTGACCGACGTGGTATGCCGCCTGGGCGGAGACGAATTCACCGTCATCCTGGAGGAGCTGGACGACCCGGAGGATGCCGCCCTGAGCGCGCGCAAGATCATCAACGCCTTCCGCGAGCCGTTTCGCATCGAGGGCGCCGAGATCGTGGTCACCACCAGCATCGGCATCGCCACCTACCCCGACAGCGGGACCGACGCCGGCAGCCTGCTCAAGGCCGCCGATATCGCCATGTACCGGGCCAAGTCGGAAGGCCGCAACGCCTACCGCTTCTACACGGCGGAAATGAACGCCCGCGCCGAGGCGCGCATGATGCTGGAGCAGGACCTGCGCCATGCCCTGAGCCGCAACGAGCTGGCGCTGCACTACCAGCCCCAGATCGATCTTGCCACCGGGCGCATTGTCGGCTTCGAGGCCCTGGCCCGCTGGCACAGCAGCGTCGCCGGGCCGGTGCCGCCCACCATGTTCATCCCCCTGCTGGAGGAAAACGGCGGCATCACCAGTGTCGGCTCCTGGATCATCGACACCGCCTGCCGCCAGTTGCGCGAGTGGCGCGACCTGCGCCTGGTAAGCGAGGACTGCCGCATGGCCATCAATCTCTCGCCGCGCCAGTTCACCGATGACAGCCTGGCAGCGGCGCTGCAGAAAACCCTGGCCGCGGTAAGCCTGCCGCCCGACGTGATCGAGCTGGAGCTCACGGAGAGCATGCTGATGCGCGACACCGAGCAGACCGAGCGGGCGCTCAGCCATCTCAACGAGCTGGGCGTGCGCTTTTCCGTGGACGACTTCGGCACCGGCTACTCATCGCTCGCCTACCTGCGGCGCTTCCGCCTGGACACCCTCAAGATCGACAAGTCCTTCATCCACCACGTGCACACGGATCCCAACGACAAGGCGATCTCCGCCTCCATCATCCAGCTCGCCCACAGCCTGGGCCTGCGCGTGGTGGCCGAAGGCGTGGAGATGCCGCCCCAGGTGGACGCGCTGCGCGAGATGGGCTGCGATGTGGCCCAGGGCTTCTACTACGCCACGCCGGCGGCGGCACCGGAGGCCGAAGCCCACCTGCGTGGGGCAGCCGTGCGCAAGATCCTCCATTGACCTCCACTGCCATGACCGGGCCGGTACGCAAGCCGCGCGTGGATATCGAATACTGCACCCAGTGCCGCTGGCTGCTGCGGGCCGCCTGGATGGCCCAGGAGCTGCTGACCACCTTCGAGACCGAGCTGGGGGAGGTGGCCCTCATCCCCGGCACCGGCGGCGTGTTCACCGTGCGCGTCGACGGCCAGGCGGTATGGTCGCGCAAGGACGAGGGTGGATTTCCCGACATCAAGGAGCTGAAGCAGCGGGTGCGCGACCGGGTGGCGCCCGACAAGAGTCTGGGCCATTCGGACAAGCGGTAGGCGCGACCGCACGCCCTATGAACCTGGCACCAGGAGGCCGGCATGCTGTTCGACAAGCACTTCGTCACCGAGAGAATCCCCTGCGGCTATGTCAGCCTGTTCGTGCGCCACAACGGCGCCAAGGGCCGCCCGCCCCTGCTGCTGCTGCACGGCTTTCCCCAGACCCATGCCATGTGGCACAAGGTGGCCCCGCTCCTGAGCGACCACTTCCACCTGGTCATGCCCGACCTGCGCGGCTACGGTCACAGCGACAAGCCGGCCGGCTCGCCCGACCATGCCCGCTACAGCAAACGCGCCATGGCCGAGGACCTGGTGGAGCTGATGGAGGGGCTGGGCCACAACCACTTCGCCGTAGCCGGCCACGACCGCGGCGCTCGCGTGGCGCACCGCCTATGCCTCGATCATGCGGAACGCATCACCCGCGCCTGCGTCATGGACATCGTCCCCACCCACACGGTGTTCAAGCTCACCGACCAGGCCATGGCCACCGCCTACTACCACTGGTTCTTCCTCATCCAGCCGGCGCCCCTGCCCGAGCGGCTGATCGGGCACGAGGCCGAGTTCTTCCTGCGCAGCTGCCTGCACAAGTGGAGCGCGGGCAACGACACCGCCTTCGACGCCGAGGCGGTGCGGGAATACGTCGAGTGCTACAGCCGCCCCGAGACCATCCATGCCACCTGCGAGGACTACCGGGCCGCGGCCTCCATCGACCTGGAGCACGACGAAGCCGACCTGGAGCTGCAGGTGGCCTGCCCCCTGCTCGTCCTGTGGGGCAGCCGCGGCTTCGTGCACCGCAATTACGACGTGCTGGCCCTGTGGCGCGAGAAAGCCGCCCAAGTCACGGGCGAGCCCCTCGACTGCGGGCATTTCCTGCCGGAGGAGCGGCCCCGGGAAGTGGCCGAAAGGCTGCTGCAGTTCTTCGGATAGGCCGCGCGGCGCCGCCCGGCGCCGCGCGCTATTCCACCTCGGCCAGCACTTCCACAGGGCGCTGGACGGCGGACGGCTGTCCGGCCACCCGGTCGCGCAGCTCCTTGCCGGCCTTGAAATGGGGAGCGTACTTGGCGGGCACCTCGACGGTTTCGCCGGTGCGCGGGTTGCGGCCCGTGCGCGCGGGCCGGTAGCTGAGGGAGAAGGAACCGAAATCGCGGATCTCTATGCGATCGCCCCGGGCCAGGGCTTCGGTCATGGCGGCGAGTATGGTTTTGACGGACACGTCCGCATCCTGGGTCGTGAGCGCCGGGAAGCGACTCGCCAGCTTGGCAACGAGCGTCGATCGGTTCATGGCTGCGTTCCACAAACGATGAGAATGGGATTCTACCCGAGCAGGGCCGCTGCTGCGAGCGGCGCACGCCCTCCACTGGCAGGCGCTGCGGACTTGAATCAGGTGGCGCCTGCATGCCGGGCCTCGCGCCAAGCCAGCGCCTTGCCCAGGCCTTCGCTGCGCACCACTTGCAAGAACTCGCGCTTCAACTGGGATCCCTCGCCCTCGATCATGATGTCGATGTCGAGGGCCGCGCGCAAAGCAGCCTGCATGCCCATGATCTCGTAACTGCGATTGACCGCCATCTTGGTGCGGCGAAGCACCATCGGGTCCATCTGGGCCAGCTTGCGAGCCAGCTCCATGGCGGTTGTCATCACCTCCGCCGCCGGCACCACCTCATTCACCAGCCCCCATTCGCGCGCCTGCTGCGCGGTGATCTTGTCCTCGCCGGTGTAGATCACGCCCTTCGCCACCTTCGGCCCGACAAACCAGGGCAGGATCATGGCCACGATGCCGGCGCCGAACTTCAGTTCGGGCTCACCGAACACGGCGTCCTCGGAGGCCACCGCCAGATCGCATGCCAGCATCAGTTCGAACCCGCCTGCCAGCGCCGGCCCGTTTACGGCGGCGATGCTGGGCACCGGCAGGTTCCAGAAGGACATGATCCCCTTGAAATCGGCCTCCAGCAGCGGCACCCAGTCGGCCACCCCCTTGGGCATGGCGTCCGCCTGGTCCTTGAGGTCGAAGCCGGAAGTGAATGCCGACCCGGCCCCGGTGACGATGACGCAGCGCAGGCTGTCGTCCCGCGCCAGCCTTGCGCACAGGTCGTCCAGCTCGCGCAGCATGTGCTGGCTCATGGCGTTGGCGCGACGCGGCCGGTTGAAGGTGACGATGCCGATGCCGCCACCCTGATCTTCGTAGGTTATGGTTTCGTAATCCATGACATCTCCTTGGTTAG
>JBMOQT010000313.1:0-2508 GCA_049320945.1 Pseudomonadota bacterium | reverse complement strand
ACGGCCTGATGAATTACGGCAGCATGTTCGGGGATGGCGCCGGGCGCGGGCCGGATTTCACCGCCGATGCCCTGCAGCACATGGCGCGCGCCATGCGCGACTTCCATGCCTCGGCCGAAGGCGCCGACCCGCTGGCGGCGGAAGTGAAGACCCGGCGCGAGATCAAGGCCAACCGCTACGACCCGGCGCGCAACGCGGTCACCGTGAGCGAGGCCCAGGCCTATGCCTATCGCCAGCTGGTGCGGCGCTACACGGCCATGTTCCGGGGCGAGGGGAGCGAAGCCTTCCACCCCGCCGGCTACATCACGGACCCGGACGAGCTGCGCGACCTCGCCGCCTTCTTCTTCTGGGGCGGCTGGGTGTGCGGCGCCGAGCGGCCGGGCCACAACTACTCCTACACCCACAACTGGCCCTACGACGAGCTGGCGGGCAACCGCCCCAGCACGCCGGTGCTCATGTGGAGCGTCATCGCCGCCCTGGCGCTGGTCGCCGTCCTGGGCGCCGTGCTGTTCCTCTATGGCCGTTACAGCCGCAGCGCCGGCTGGCACCAGGCGGACAGCGCCGGCAGGACCGAGGCGGTGGCCACACCCGAGCGCCTGGCGGGCTTTCGTCCCTCGCCCCTGCAACGGGCCACATACAAGTTCTTTGTGGCCGCGGCCCTGCTGTTCGTGCTGCAGATCGTGGCGGGCGTGCTGACCATCCACGACTTCCTGGGCCTGACCCGGGTGCTCGGCGCCGACCTGGCCCGGTTCCTGCCCGTCACCGTTGTGCGTGCCTGGCATCTGCAGTTGGCGCTGATGTGGGTGTCCGCCTGCTGGGTGGGCGCCTCGGTATTCGTCCTGTCCTGCGCCGCGCCCGAGGAGCCGCAGGGGCAGCTGGCCCTGGTAAACCTGCTGTTCCGCGTGTTCGTGCTGATGGTGGCGGGCAGCCTGGCAGGTATCGTTCTTGGTCCCACCGGGGCGCTGGGCGAGTACTGGAACCTGCTGGGCAACCAGGGCTGGGAATTCGTCGAGCTGGGCAAGCTGTGGCAAGGCCTGCTGTTCGCCGTCATCGCTCTATGGTGCGTAATCGTTGCCCGGGCCGTGATGCCCCTGTGGCGGCAAGGCGACGCCTGGATGCTGCCCAAGTGGCTGCTCTATGCGGTGGGCTGCGTGACCCTGCTGTTCCTGTCCGGCTTCGTCGCCACGCCCGAGACCAATTTCGTCGTCGCCGACTTCTGGCGCTGGGCGGTGATCCACATGTGGGTGGAGGCCTTCTTCGAGGTGTTCACCACTGCCGTGCTGGCCTATTTCATGTACATGATGGGTTTCGTCAGCCACGGCGCCGCGTCGCGCATCGTCTATCTCGCCACGCTGCTGTTCCTCGGCTCCGGGTTGCTGGGCATTTCCCATAATTTCTACTGGAACGCCAAGCCGGTCGCTACTCTGGCCGTGGGCGGCGTGTTCTCCACCCTGCAGGTGGTGCCGCTGATCCTGCTCACCCTGGAGGCGTGGCAGTTCCGCAACGCGCCGGTGCGCGCCCTGGCGCGGGCGGGCGGAGCGGCCGCCTTCGGTCAGGCGGAGGCCTTCCTGTTCCTGCTGGGGGTGAACTTCTGGAACTTCCTCGGGGCGGGGGTGTTCGGCTTCCTCATCAACCTGCCCATCGTGAACTATTACGAACACGGCACCTATCTCACGGTGAATCACGGCCACGCGGCCCTGATGGGGGTGTATGGCAACCTGGCGGTGGCCGCCATAGTGTTCTGCAGCCGCTATCTGATTGCGCCGGAGCGGTGGGACGGGCATCTGCTGCGGCGGGTATTCTGGTCCCTCAATCTGGGGTTGCTGCTCATGGTGGTAATCGATCTCTTCCCCGTGGGCATCGCCCAGCTGGCGCAGGTGCTGGAGCACGGGCTGTGGCACGCCCGCTCGCGTGCCTTCGTGGACGGCATCCTGTTCCAGGCGTTGACCTGGGCGCGCATCCTGGGCGGGGCGCTGTTCGTGGTCGGCGGCGTATTGCCCTTGGCCTGGTTTCTGGTGACCCGCCTGGCTGCGCTCAAACCCGCCGCTGCAAGTCCTGTTCAGGAAGTGAGCAAAGAAAAAGCCCCGCACGGGGCGGGGCTGGTGCGCTAATCAGCGCTACGCCGTCTTGGCGGCGTACTCCGGGGACTTAACCCCATGCCGCAAATTCGGCCTACTGGAAAGGTTCCCTCAAACCGCAGCGGAGAGCCGACGGTTCACTCCCTTTCTAGGCAAGACTGCCGGGAAAATCAAGCGTTTTCTGGCAATTGCCACAAAACACCTCTGCTCCCGTCGGAATTTCTCCTACAGCTGTGTCGGAAGAGGGTGACGAGGATGGTAAAATTACTGTGGAAGTCCGCCAGGCAGCCGCTGTGCGCGTATGCGCATGGAGGAAAGTCCGGGCCCCGCAGAGCAGGATGCCGGCTAACGGCCGGGCGCCGTGAGGCGACGGAAAGTTTCGCGCCCTGCGCGAAACTTCGGCGGAGGCTAACCTGCGCAGCAGGTTAAG
>JBMOQT010000312.1:0-46977 GCA_049320945.1 Pseudomonadota bacterium | reverse complement strand
GCCGTCGGCCAGGGTGGCGTCGTCTTCTACCAGCAGCACGCGCATGGCGGTCCTCGGGGCAGGGCGGTACGGTCAATACTGGCGCAGGGTCGCCCGGCGGATGATGTCCAGCCAGAACTGGCGCTTGTCGGGCGTGAGCCGGTTGGGCTTGGCGGCGTAGGCCAGGTAGTGGACCCCTTCGGGGCCTATGGCGACGCGGCGGATCTCCACCTGCGGGCCGACGATGCGACAGTCGCCCTGCCACTCGAAGATCACCGAGGTGGGAGTTTCCTCGATGGGCGAGACCTTGATCGGCCGGCAATTGTCCACCAGCTCGTTCACGAAGCCCACGATGTAGTTTTCCGGCATGCCCCCGGTCTTGGCATAGCCGCTGATGATCATCTCGTTCCAGAAATAGGGATTCTCCCCCTTCAGGACATAGACGCGCTCCCCCTGGCGGAGCTCGCCGCTTTCCCGGGCCAGTACCCAGCTGTCGGGATCCTTGTCGAAATTCCACCATTCGGGCACGCGCTGGGCGGCGCCTGCCATGCTGCACAGGACGGCGAGAAAAAGTGCGACATATGTTTGCCTCGATCTCATCGGTTTCGCCCGCTCTTGGTCGATACGGCCGGGATTATGGATTCTTTTCAATTTTCTCGGTTAGAATCGCGGCACGGAGGAAGGAGAACCAAGTGATGCTGCGAGTCGGACAACCCGCCCCCGCTTTTGCCCTACCCGACGCCGATATGGAGACCTTCGATCTCGCCGAGGTGCTGGGCAAGAAAACTTTGGTTCTCTATTTCTATCCAAAGGATGACACCCCCGGCTGCACGCTGGAAGCAATCGAGTTCTCGGACCACGAGGAAGAGTTTGCCCGCTACGGCTGCGTGGTGGTGGGTGTCAGCTGCGACGACTGTATCAGCCACGCCGAGTTTCGCGACAAGCACGGCCTGTCGGTGCGCCTGCTGTCCGATGCGGAATGCGAAGTGTGCCAGCAGTACGGCGTATGGCAGATGAAGGAGAAGGACGGCGTCAAGAAAATGGGCGTCGTGCGCTCCACCTTCGTCATCGACAAGAAAGGGATCGTGCGTCATGCCCTTTATGGCGTAAACCCCCGCGGCCACGCAGCCGAGGTTCTGCAGCTTGTGAAAAACCTGGATTGAGGAATACGCCATGCAAATCGCACAGGATACTGTCGTTACCCTGGACTACAGCGTGATGGACACCGACGGCAACATGGTGGATGAGGGGCGCCAGCCCCTGGTCTATCTCCACGGCGGCTATCACGGCATCTTCCCGCGCATCGAGGAAGCCCTGACCGGCAAGGACGTGGGCGACCGCATCGAGCTCAAGCTCCAGCCCGACGACGCCTTCGGCGAATACGACGAATCGCTGGTGCGCATCGAGCCCCTGTCCCTGTTCCCCGAAGGGATCGAGGTGGGCATGCAGTTCGAGCGCACCTCGGAGGACGGCGAGGACGATCTGGTCTACACCATCACCGACATCGTCGAGGACAAGGTGGTGGTGGACGGCAACCATCCCCTGGCGGGCATGGCCCTGATCTTCAGCGCCACCGTGGCCGACGTGCGTCCTGCCACCAGCGAGGAGCTGGCCCATGGCCATGTGCATGGTGCGCACGGCCACGAACACTGAGTGCGCCCGGCGCAGTTCCTTACGGGTCGGTCGGCTTGGACCGGCCCGTTTCAATTTCTTCTGCATAGCCGCATTTCACGTCGTCGCGGCGCTTTACTTCACCGATATGGGCTGGGGCGCGTAGACCCGCGCCTCGAAGCGAAACAGGGAGGGATAGGCAGGATCCACCTCGGCCTTCACCCAGCCCATGAAGGGCGAGCCGAAGGTCTCGACGCGGGTGAAGTTGACGACGGGCCGGCGCGTTTTCGGGTCCAGGAGGGGCTTGTCGATGCGGTGGTTGTGGGTGTCGCCGTGCACCAGCACCACCTGCCCGGCAAAGGCCAGCGTCTCCGCCCGCAGCCGCTCCAGGAAATCCCGGTAGCCGCGCGCGGGATGGCCGGCGTTGGCCGATTCGAACTCGGGATTGGCCTGGATGATGATCACCACGCCCGCCAGCCGTTGGCGGCGGGCATGGTCGAAAGCCGCCGCCAGCCATGCCAGATTGGCCTGGTTACGCCGCACGAATTCCCCGCTGGGCCGGCGGCCCTTGCCGCGATTATTGTCGCCGCCCGGCATGTTGAGGCTGACGAACAGCACCGGACCCCACACCCAGCGCACGTTCTCGCGGAACTCGGCAAAGCGTCTGTCCGAGGACTGGCGCTCCAGGCGGAAGGGGCGCCGGCCCAAGGTGTGCTCGCCGGCAAAGAACAGGCGGCGCAACACCTGCAGGCGCTCGAGAGGCGCATAGCCGCCGTTGCTGGGGCGGTGGCAGTCGGACCACTCGTTGTCGCCGGGCACCAGCACCAGGGGCAGGGGTGCGGCGCGGAACAGCACCAGGCGGTCCCACAACAACTCGTCGCTGCAGGGTGTGTAGCCGTTCTTGATGTCGCCCGCGTGGATGACGAAGGACGCGTCCGTGCGCGCGATTTCCTCCAGCATGCGCGGCAGATGGCGCCGCTCAAAATCGCTGTAGGGCAGGTCGCCGATCAGGGCGAAGCTGAAGCCCTGGGCCGCGGCCCATAGAGGCAGGGCGGCCAGCAGCAGCAAGGCAGCGGCGCGCCTGCTCATTCCACCATGCGCTTCAGCTCGTAGAGCCGCTCCAGGGCCTCGCGCGGGCTCAGGGCGTCGGGGTCCAGGCGGCGCAGCGCCTCCACCACGGGCGGGTCGGCGGGCGCTTCCGGCTCCGGCGGCAGGGCGGCGAACAGGTCGGGCTGGGCGCCGGCGGCCACCTCCCGGTTTTCCAGGGCGCGCAGGCGCCGTTTGGCGTCGCGGATGACGCTGCCCGGAACGCCCGCCAGCGCCGCCACCTCGATGCCATAGCTCTGGCTGGCGGGACCTTCCTCCACGGCGTGCAGGAAGATCACGGTGTGGGCGTGCTCCACCGCGTCCAGGTGCACGTTGGCGCACTCGGGATAATCGAGGGCCAGCCGCGTCAGCTCGAAGTAGTGGGTGGAGAACAGGGTGTAGCAGCGGTTCTTCTCCAGCAGATGGCGGGCGATGGCGAAGGCCAGGGCCATGCCGTCGAAGGTGGACGTGCCGCGCCCCACCTCGTCCATCAGCACCAGGCTGCGGCCACCGGCGCCGTGCAGGATGGCCGCCGCCTCGGTCATTTCCACCATGAAGGTGGAGCGGCCCGAGGCCAGGTCGTCGGAGGCGCCGATGCGCGTGTAGATGGCGTCCACCGGCCCGATGCGGCAGGCGCGCGCCGGCACGAAGCTGCCGCAGTGGGCCAGCAGCACGATCAGGGCCGTCTGGCGCATGTAGGTGGACTTGCCGCCCATGTTGGGGCCGGTGATGAGCAGCATGCGGCGCGTCTGGCCCAAGCGGCAGTCGTTGGCGATGAAGCTGTCCACCTGGCGTTCCACCACCGGGTGCCGCCCCCCTTCCACCTCCAGGGCCGGCTCCTCGGTGAAATCCGGGCGGCAGTAGTCGTAGCGCAGGGCGGCGTCGGCGAAGGCCGCCAGGCCGTCCAGCAGCGCCAGGGCGCGGGCGATACGCTGCAGCTGCGGGATGAACGGCGCCAGCCGGTCGAGCAACTGCTCGTAGAGCTGTCTTTCCCGCGCCAGCGCCCGCTCCTGGGCCGACAGGGCCTTGTCCTCGAAGGCCTTCAGCTCCGGCGTGATATAGCGTTCCGCGTTCTTCAGGGTCTGGCGCCGGCGGTAGTCTTCGGGCACCTTGTCGGCGTTGGCGTGGGTGACTTCGATGTAAAAACCATGGACCTTGTTGTACTCCACGCGCAGGTTGGCGATGCCGGTGCGCGCCCGCTCACGCGCCTCCAGGTCCACCAGGAAGGCGCCGCAGTTCTGGTGAATGGCGCGCAGCTCGTCCAGCTCCCCGTCGTAGCCGGCGGCGATGACGCCCCCGTCGCGCAGCACCGCCACCGGTTCCTGCGCCACGGCGCGCGCGAGCAGCCCGAGGCACTCTCCCGGCGTGGCCAGCTGCGCCGCCAGCTCCAGCAGCAGGGGGCTGGCGGGCGTCCCCAGGGCGGCGCGCACCGGTTCCAGGGCCTTCAGGCTGTCGCGCAGGCTGGCGAGGTCGCGCGGGCGCGCGCTCTTCAAGGCGATGCGTGCGGTGATGCGCTCGATGTCGGCGATGCCGCGCAGGGCGCGGCGCACGGCGTCATAAGGACCGGCGCCGGCCTCGCCCAGGAGGGCCGCCACCGCCTCGTGGCGCGCCGCCGCCGCGGCGCGGTCGGCGAGGGGATGATGCAGGCAGTGGCGCAGCCAGCGCGAGCCCATGACGGTCTGGCAGGTGTCGAGCAGGGACAGCAGGGTGGGTGCCGGCTCGCCGCGCAGGGTCTCGGTAAGCTCCAGGTTGCGCCGCGTCGCCGCGTCCATGCGCAGGTAGGCGCTTTCGTGCTCCACCGTCAGCGCCGTCACGTGGGCCAGGGCCTGCTGCTGGGTGGTGCGTGCGTACTGGTAGAGGGCGCCGGCGGCGCGCAGCGCGCAAGCCAGTTCGTCGGCGCCAAAGCCCGACAGGTCGCGGGTGCCGAAATGCTCGGTGAGCAGGCGCAGCGCCGTGTCTCCATCGAAGTGCCAGGCGGGCAGGCGCTTGACCGCGGTGCGCTCCGGGGCGAATTCCGGGCTGTCCCCGTCGGCGAGCAGAATCTCCGCCGGGCGCAGGCGCTCCAGCTGGGCGGGCAGCGCTTGGGCGTCGATTTCCATCAGGCGCAGGTCGCCGTTGGCCAGGTTCAGCCAGGCCAGCCCGACGCGGTTCCTGTGGCAGGAGAGCGCCAGCAGCAGGCTGTCCGACTTGTCGTCCAGCAGTGCCGAATCGGTGAGAGTGCCCGGGGTGACGATACGCGTTACGGCGCGCTCCACGGGTCCCTTGGCGGTCGCCGGATCGCCCACCTGCTCGCAGATCACCACCGACTCGCCCAGCTTCACCAGCTTGGCCAGGTACTGCTCCACCGAGTGGTAGGGCACGCCCGCCATCTTGATGGGCCGGCCCGCCGACTGGCCGCGGGTGGTGAGGGTGATGTCGAGCAGGCGCGCGGCTTTCTCCGCGTCGTCGAAGAACAGCTCGTAGAAGTCCCCCATGCGGTAGAACAGCAGCAGCTCCGGGTACTGCGCCTTGAGACGCAGGTACTGCTGCATCATGGGGGTGTGGTCGGAGAAGTTGTGCTTGTATGCCGCCTTGTCCAACATCAGAGATCCGTCCCAATCGATAGTCGGGCGATTATGCAGCAAGGCGAGGGGGCGATGGAACGCGCTACCCTCGGCCTGAGGGCCGCGTGGCGGAGAAGGATGGGTCCGGCGAGGCGCGGCGGGCCTGCCAGCGGTGCGCCTCGGCAGTGGTTACGGAGCGGGGGATATGTGGCTGGCCAGCTCCCAGACGGTGCGCCAGGATCCGTGCTCCTTCAACACGGGGCCGCAACAGCCACACTCCATGGTGCGGCTGAGCTGGCGTGCCAGCTCGACCGCCTGCTCAAGCTCGGCGTCGATGTCAACGCTGAGCTGGGGGCCCGAGTGTTCGGCGTGCCAATAGAGGCGGTATTTCATTTCCCTTCCCCCAATTACCGGGTTTCGACCCCGTGCGGGGCGCGTGGCGGCGGGTCTCTTCTCTACTGTAGAAGAATACTCGGGGCACTGCTGCACCATCACGGTATGGTCTTGAGTTTCTTGTGGAATGCGGGCCGCTGTGGGGCCGGGCCGCCATGGGGCGCAAAGTCGGGCTCAACTTCGGCACCCTGGCGCCGTAAGTCGTGCACAAGTCAGAACCATAGCCGCGGCTTTACCCGATTAATTGCGGAAAATCACTCTTTCACGTCTGGTCGAATCGGTGCTGGGCGGGTGCCTGATGGCACTGGCGGTCGTCGTCGTGGTCTGCGCCACCGCGAGCGCCGACGACTTGGCACGGGACCTCGGCCCGCTGCGGCATATGGGGATCGCCACGGCGTTCAACGTGTTCCTGGCGGGATGCGCGCTGGCGCTGCCGACCATGGCCCTGTGGGCGCGCCTGCTGCAGTCGGGGCTGGGGGCGGTCGTCGCCATCGCGGCGGTCGTCACGCTGCTGGGCTATGCCACGGGCGACGCCAACGCGGGGCAATGGCGGTTGTTGCTGGTGTCATTGCCCGGGAGCACGGAATTGCTCGCCTGGCCGGGAAGATTGTCTTTGCCCGCGGCGCTGGCGCTCGTGGCGGCGGGGCTGGCGCTGGCTGCGGCGCCCTTCGTGCGCCGGCGTGCGGCGATCGTCGCGGCACATGTACTGTGGGGCGTGGTCGCCTTCGTGGGCTTGTTCGGCATCACAACCCATGCGACAGGCCTCGCTGCCCTGTACCAGCTGTCCCCCCAGGTGGCCATCCTCGGCTGGCCCGCCGGTACGGCTTTGCTCGCCATCGCTGCGGGCATCGCCCTGCGCTGCAGCCGGGAGGCCTGGTTCGTCGACTTTTACCGCGATCGCCAGGAGCGGCGCATATTCGTGGCGACCCTCGCCCTGATGCTGGTGCTGCTGACCGCGGCCTGGTCGGTGGGCGTGGGCATGCTGGTCAATGAATCGGTGCGCAGCATAGAGCGGACCATGACCGATACCCTGCGCACCGACGCTGCCGTGCTGGAAGACGTGATCTGGGAAGCGCGGGTGGAGGTCGCCGAGGCGCTGGCATTGTCCCGGCTGGGGGAAATCCTTGCGGCCCCGGCGGGTGGCGACAGGGCGGCTGCAGTACTCGGGGAAGCCGAGCGCATCGTCGAGCTGTCGCGCCATACGGGCTTCAGCCATGTGCGGATCATGTCGGCCGATGGCGACCTGGTGACGGCGACCGGCGCCGCTTCTCACGCTGCCGCCGGCCGCATACCGCTGCGCCAGCCGGCGGAAAGCACTCTCCTCTGGAACGGCCGCCTGACGCTTTTCTCGCGCCATGGTATTCACCACGAAGGCCGGCTGGTGGGTTATGGGGAAGCGGAAGTGCCATTGGTGCGCGCGGAGGTGAAGATTGCCGCGTTCCAGCAGGGGGCCAGTGGCTCGCGGCGGGTCGCGGTGTGCGGGCGCAGCGCCGGTGAAACCTTGTGCCTGGAGGCGCCGGGAGGAAATCGTCCCCGGGCGCAGCGGCGGCCGGGCGGAGTGGACGAAAGAGGGCGGGTCGAGGCCGCAATCGCGGGTCTGAGCGGGGTCTCGGTGATCCAGGACGCCGAACGGGGCAGTGTGGCCATCGCCTATGGCCCCGTGGGCAAAACCGGCTTGGCCATGCTCGAAGAGGTCCATACGGCCGAGCTGTTGGCGCCCTTGCAGGGCCAGTTGCGGTCGGCGGTGCTGGTGCTGCTGGTGCTGGGCGTCGGCGGTGCGCTATTGGTGTATTGGCAGGTGGCCCCCACGGTGCGCGGCCTGGTGCGCCTGCGATCGGAGATGGCGGCGGTGCTGGACAACGTTCCGGCGGGAATCGTCACGCTCGACGCCCAGGCGCGAATACTGGAGGCCAACCCCGCCGCGGAGGCGATGTTCGGCCGCGCCACCCTGGCGGGGGCAACCCTGGGAACGCTCATGCCCGGCGCCCGCGGCATCGATGACCAGGACTTCCGGGAGCGCGTGATGACGGGCAGTCCGGCTCTGGGTTCGACGCGCGAGGTGCGAGGGCGCCGCGGCGACGGCAGCGAGTTCCCGCTGGAGGTGCGCGTTGGCCGCTACCGCAGCGACGGGGAAAGGCGCTTCATCGGTATTCTGCTGGACGCCAGCGAACGCAAGCTCGCCGAGGAGAAACTGATGCGCTGGGCGCGGGTCTTCGAGCACGCGGGCTGGGGCGTGCTCGTCTGGGCGGCAGACCGTTTCGAGATCGAGCTGATGAATCCCGCCTTTGCCCGCATGCACGGCTACTCCGTGGAGGAGGCGATGGGCCTGCCGGTGACGCACTTCCTGGCGGAAGACGCGCGCCGCGAGTTGCCGCGCATAGTCGAGGAAATGCAGCGCCGGGGACATGTTCGCTACGAGTTGCTCAGCCGTCACAAGGACGGCAGTGTGTTTCCCATTCTGGTCGATGCCACATCGGTCGCGGATGACAGCGGGCGCGAGCTGTACCGCGTGGTGAACGTGCAGGATATTTCGGGCCTTAAGCTGGCCGCCGAGGCCCTTGGGCGCAGCGAGGCCTTGTTGCGCAAGGTCCTGGACACGCTGCCGGTCGGGGTGTGGGCGACCGATCGCAACGGCAAGATCATCATGGGAAACCGGGCCGGCCAGGCCATCTGGGGCGGCGCGCGCTACGTGGGGATCGGCGAGTACGGCGAATACAAGGGGTGGTGGGCCGACACCGGCAAGCGCATCGCGCCCGAAGAGTGGGGCCTGGCCCGGGCCGTGACCCGGAGCGAAACCTCCCTGGGCGAAGTGGTAAACATCCAGTCCTTCGACGGCAAGTTCAAGACCGTGCTCAGCTCCGCCGTGCCGCTGCTCGGTGAAGGGGGAGAAATCGAGGGCGCGATCCTGGTGCAAGAGGACATCACGGAGCGCAAAGCTATCGAGCAGGACCTGCTGCGCTCGCGCGAGCGGTTGCGCGAGCTGGCCGCCTATCACGATGCCGTGCGCGAAGAGGAGAGAAAGCGCATCGCCATGGAGGTGCACGACGAGCTGGGCCAACTGCTCACGGCGTTGAAGATGGAAATCTCCCTGCTGCGCATGCGCTTGGATGACAATGCGGACCTCTCGGCGCGCATCGGCCAGATGCGCGAACTGGTGGAGAAGACCATCGCCATGGTGCGCAACGTCGCCACCCACCTGCGGCCGGCCGCCCTCAACCTGGGCCTGGTTCCGGCCCTGGAATGGCTGGCCCAGGATTTCACGCTGCGCACCGGCGTGCCTTGCCACCTGGAGATGGCCGGCGGCGAGGTGCAACTGCCCGATGCCCACGCCACGGCGCTGTTCCGCATCGTCCAGGAGTCCCTCACCAATGCCGCGCGCCATGCCGGCGCCAGCCAGGTGGTGGTGCGGCTGGACCGGGGTGAGGACAGCCTGCGGCTGGAGATCCAGGATGATGGCTGCGGTTTCGATCCCGAGGTGGTGTCCCGGGCCCATTCCTTCGGCCTCCTGGGCATTCGCGAACGGGTGCTGATCCTGGGCGGATCCGTGGACTTCGACAGCGGCCCGGGGCGCGACACGACGATCGTCATCGCCATCCCTCTGGACGATCGCGCGTCAGGCGGCATGTAAGAAAATCCTTACGGCAAAAGAAGTTTAAGCCTAATCCATATTCGGTTCTTTCCGACTCCAGACCTTGCCCGCGTTGCCGATAATCCCGTGGCAACGCGGCTCGCCCCTCGGCGCGCGGCGATCGAAAGGGGAAGAACGGCATGGAATGGAGAATTGCGGGGTACCGACCGGAGGCTATGGCATGATGAGCCGGGCCCTGCCCAGGGCAGCGGGCGCGGCCCATCCTCCCCGCTCCGGGCGCGAGCGTCTGACCCTGTTCCTGACCAGCCTGAGGACGCGGATCGTGATGCTGGTCCTGCTGCCGGGAGTCGTCGCCGGCACCCTCATGGCCTACAACGGCGGGCGCTTCGAGCGTGAGGCGCGCGTAGTGCTGGAACGGGCGCTGCTGGACGCGCTGGTGCTGGCCGAGGAAAACCAGCGGCACCAGATCGAGACCGCCCGGCAGCTCCTGGTGCTGCTGGATCACTTCCAGGACGCGGTTGGCCCGAATCGGCCGGCGCGCTGCCATCAGATCCTGTCCGACCTGCACGGCCACTACGTGCAGTTCCAGAACTTCGGCTTTCTCGACGAGCGGGGCGAAGTCCTGTGCTCGGCGCTGAAGAACCCGAACAACGCCAGCTTTGCCGGCCTGCCTTTCGTGCGCCAAGCGGCCGCCGACAGCCGCTTCACCATCAGCGAATACCAGCTGGGCCCTCTGACCGGCCTGCCGCAGATCGGCTTTGCCCATCCGGTGCGGGCCAGCGGACCACGCGGCTCCCGTCTGGTGGCCTTCGCTACCATCCACCTGGACTGGCTGGGCGAGATCGTGCCGCGCGCCCGGCTGCCCGAGGACGCCGAATTCATCGTCAGCGACGGCGGTGGCCGGGTCTTGTATACCCGTCCGGCCCGCACCGGATGGGTGGGGCGGCAGGCGCCCCAGGGCTACCTGGCGGGCGACGGAGGGGGCACGCAGCGGCTGGCGACCCTGCCGGGACTGGACGGCGTCACGCGCCTGGTGGCCAAGAGCGGTGTGGAGGTGGAAGGGAACGTGCTGAACCTGAGCATCAGCGTGCCCCAGTCGGTGATCGCCGCCCAGGCGTGGGCCCTGCGCATGAGCGAGTTCGGTTCGCTCCTGGGGGTGGGGCTGCTGGCACTCCTGGTGGCCTGGTTCGGCGCCGAGCGCACGCTGCTGTCCAAGCTGCGACGCCTGCGTCTGGCGGCCGGCAGGCTGGCCCAGGGGGACCTTTCGGCGCGCACCGGGATATCGCGCGGCGGCGACGAGCTGCGCCAGCTGGGCGAGGCCTTCGACGCCATGGCGGCCGGGCTGGAGGAGATCACCCGGCGCAATGCCATGATCCTGCAATCCGCCGGGGAAGGAATATTCGGGGTGGATGCCAACGGGCGCATCACCTTCGTCAACCCGGCGGCCCGCCTCATGCTCCGCTACGAGACCCTGGAGCTGAAGGGGGAGCCCGCGCGGCGCCTATTCGCCGCCGGGCACACCGATCCCGTGGGCGACTGCATGGTCGCGCAGAGCGAAGATGAGGATTCCTGCGTGCGCGTGGACGCCATGACCATGCGCCGCAGCGACGGCACCACCTTTATCGCGGAACTGGTCGCCAGCCCCATGGTGGAGCAGGGCCGCGTGCACGGGGCGGTGGTGGTGTTCGGCGACGTTTCGGCGCGCAAGGCCATGGAAGCAGAGTTGGCGCGGACCATGGCGTTGTTCAAGGGCGTGGTCGAGGCGGCACCGGACCCGATCCTGATCGTCGGCAGCGACGGCACCATCGAGCTGGCCAACGTCCGGGCGGAAGAGGCCTTCGGTTATCGGCGCCAGGAACTGGTGGGCAGCAGCGTTGGCCTCCTGGTGCCGGAGCGGGTGCGCGGCACCCACGCTGTCTATATGGAAGCGTTCTTCGCCAGACCTTCGATGCAGATCATGGGCAGCGGGCGCGAGGTCGCCGTCCGGCGCAAGGACGGCACAGTGTTTCCCGCCGAGATCAGCCTCAACTCCCTGGACCATGGCGGGGTGCGCAAGACCATAGCAGTGGTGCGCGACGTGTCCGAGCGCAAGCGTGTCGAGCTGGAAGTGCGCCGCCTCAACGAGACCCTGGAGCAGCGGGTGCGTGAGCGCACCGCCGCCCTGGAGCAGGCCTATCGGGAAATGGAGGCTTTCTCCTACTCCGTGTCCCATGACCTGCGCACGCCGCTGCGCGCCGTCAACGGTTTTGCCCAGATCCTGGCCGAGGAGGAAAGCGAACGCCTGGACCAACAGGGGCGGGACATGCTGGAGCGCATCCTGCGCGCTTCGCGCAAGATGGACCGCCTGATCGACGAGATCCTCGATTACTCCCGCGCGGCGCGCCTGGCGCTCAGGGGCGGCGAGGTGGACATGGAGCGGCTGGCACTCGAGGTCGCCGAGGAGCTGAAGGAGCAATATCCCTCGGCCGCCATTACCATCCGGCCGCTGCCCAAGGCCCGGGGCGACGAATCCATGCTGCGCCAGGTATGGACCAATCTTCTGGACAACGCCCTGAAGTTCTCCGCCGGCCGCGCCCGCCCCGAGGTGGACATCGGCTGGGGGGAGGAGGGCGGCGAAACCGTGTATTACGTGAAGGACAACGGCTCGGGGTTCGACATGAAATACTCGGCCAATTTATTCGGCATGTTTCAGCGCCTGCACGCCGACACCGAGTTCCCGGGCAACGGCATCGGCTTGGCCATCGTCAAGCGGCTGGTGGAGCGGCATCAGGGACGCATCTGGGCGCGGGCGGCGCCGGACGCCGGGGCCACCTTCTTCTTCACCTTGGGCGAGACAGCCGGGAGCGCGCCCGATGCGCCGCTTTGACAGCCGATCGGACGAAGGCACAATAAATAGTATGAACACCGTCGACTACCACGCAGGATGATCCGAGTACTCATCGCCGACGATCACGCCATCGTCAGGAGCGGCCTGAAGCAAATCATCGCCACCACCCTCGACATTTCCGCCGCCGGGGAGGCGACCCAGGGGCAGGAAGTGATCGAGCGCATCCGCCGCGACGATTTCGATCTGCTGCTCCTCGACATGACCATGCCGGGCGTAAGCGGCGTCGATCTCATTCGCCGGGTGCGGGCCGAGAAGTCCCACCTGCCGGTGCTGGTGCTGAGCATGCACAACGAGGGCCAGGTGGTATCCCGGGCGTTGCGTGCCGGCGCGGCCGGCTACGTCACCAAGGACAGCGAGCCCGAAGTGCTCATCGCCGCCATCCGCAAGGTCGCCGCCGGCGGCCGCTTCATCGACCCGTCCCTGGTGGACAAAGTGGTGTTCGACGCAGGCGGCGCCGACGCTCCTCCCCACGAATTGCTGTCGGACCGGGAGTTCCAGGTGCTGCAGATGCTCGTCTGCGGGAAGAGCGTCGGCGACATCGGCGAAGCCCTCAACCTCAGCGCCAAGACCATCAGCACCCACAAGATGCGCCTGATGCAGAAGCTGGGCGTGGACAACAACGCGGACCTGGTGCGCTATGCCCTGCGCCACGGCCTGATCACCGAGTAGCGCCCGGCCCGGATTCCGACGTGGTGTAGGAAATTCCCTACACCCTAATCAGTTTAAGCCTAAGCGATTTTCCGCCTTTTCCGACTCCATGGGCATGTCCGCCATGCCGTAAGCCGCCCTAAGGGACTGTGCTTGCGCATGGCATGAAACTGCTCATCGTCGAAGACTCCCAACCGGTCAGGGATCGCCTGCATTCGCTGTTTTCCGAAATGCAGGGGCTGGAGACCGTCGTCGCCGCGAACCTCGAACAAGCGGTCGCCAGTTTTCGCCAACTGGCCCCCGAAGTGGTTCTGGCGGACATTCAGCTTCCGGACGGCAGCGGCCTGGACCTGCTCGGGATCGTCAAGCGTGAGCGTCCCCACACCCGGGTTCTGATGATCAGCAACCATGCCTTCTACCGCAAGCGCTGCCTGGCGGAGGGAGCGGACCACTTCTTTGACAAGAGCATGGATTTGGAAGCAATGACGACGACCGTGAGGACGCTTTCGGAGGCGGCCAATGAGGGATAGGAGGCGATCGGGGTGGCTCTGGCTGGGGCCGTGGATGCCGGCGCTGGTGGGCGCCGCCGTCGTTCTGTACCCGGGCGGGGCGGGCAACGCTGCCCGGCTGCTGGCCGGCATGACGCTGGCGGCGGGCGCGCTGGCCGGCGCCGTGGTGCACCGAACCCACGCCCGCCGCCTGGCGGCAGCGGCGCGGGAAGCCAGGCAGCGTGGGCGCGCCGACGCCCAGGCGTCGGCCGCGGAACAGGCGGCGCGCTCCGCCGGCGCGCTGGAGGCCCTATGCGCCAGTGTGCTGCCCGTCTGGGCGCGCCAGACGGACCTGGCCCGCCGTCAGACCGAAGAGGCCATCGTTGCCCTCAGCGCGCGCTTTGCCGGCATGGCGGACAAACTGCAGGCGGCGGTGGCCGCGTCCCGGTCCGCGGCCGGCGGGGTCGACGGGGGCGGCGGCGTGGTCGCCACCCTGGACAGCAGCCGCCGTGACCTGGACGAAATCCTGGGCTTGCTCCACGGCGCCCTCGACGGCAAGCGCGCCATGCTCAAGGAAGTCGAGCAGCTGGCGGGCTTCACCGATGAATTGCGCAAGATGGCCGAGGACGTGGGCAGCATCGCCAGCCAGACCAACCTCCTGGCCCTGAACGCGGCCATCGAAGCGGCCCGCGCCGGCGAGGCGGGCCGCGGCTTTGCCGTGGTCGCCGATGCCGTGCGCAAGCTGTCGAACCAGTCGGCGGAGACCGGCAAGGGCATCGCCGCCCGGATAGCCGCGGTGAATGCCGCCATCGGCGCCACTCTCGAAGCGGCGGCCCACAGCGCGCAACTGGAGGAGCGGACCATGCGCGACGCGCAAGCAGCCGTGGCGGCTATCCTGGAGCGCTTCGAGGGCGCCGCGCGGGGACTGGGAGCCTCGGCCGAGCTGTTGCGGCGTGAGAGTGACGGCATCCGCGAAGAAGTGACCGAAGTGCTGGTGTCGCTCCAGTTCCAGGACCGGGTGAGCCAGATCCTGTCCCACGTGCGACAGGACATGGAGAAACTGGAGCACCAGGTGACGGCGGCGCAACAGGGCGGGCGGGGTTTGGACGCGGCGCAGTGGCTGGAGCAGCTTGCCAGCTCCTATACCACGGCGGAGCAGCATGCCGTGCACTCGGGCCGCGAGGACGCCGGTCCGAAGAAATCCGAGATCACTTTCTTCTGAGCGGGAGAGGACATGGCGAAGACGATTCTGGTGGTGGATGACTCCAGTTCCCTGAGACAGGTGGTGAGCATCGCCCTGAAGGGGGCAGGCTATGAGGTGATCGAGGCTTGCGACGGCCGGGATGCGCTGGCCAAGCTCGCCGGCAAGAAGGTGCACCTCATCATCAGCGACGTGAACATGCCCAACATGGACGGCATCCGTTTCGTCCGGGAGGTCAAGCAGAAGGCGGAGCACAGGTTCACGCCGATCATCATGCTGACCACCGAGTCCCAGGAGGGCAAGAAGCTGGAGGGCCAGGCGGCGGGCGCCAAGGCCTGGGTGGTGAAGCCCTTCCAGCCCGCCCAGATGTTATCGGCGGTTTCCAAGCTGGTCATGCCCTGAGCGCCGTCCATGGAAATCGTCCTGGAAAACACTCCTGCCGGCGCGCGCATGACTTTGACCGGCGAACTGACCGTCTATGCCGCGGCGGAGGCCAAGGAGCGGCTCCTGGCGCCCATCGCCGAGGCGGCCGTCACCGAGATCGAGCTGTCCCGGGTGAGCGAGATCGATTCCGCCGGACTGCAATTGCTGATCCTCGCCAAGCGCCATGCCCGGCGCGCCGGCAAGGAATTGCGCCTCACCGGCCACAGCCGCCCGGTGCTGGATCTCATCGAGCTGTTCAACCTGGCCCCGTTCTTCGGCGACCCGGTGGTGATCCCCCATCAGGAGTCGCCCAAGGGCGCCCGTTGCCAGGAGGGGGACCGTCAATGAATCTGGATCAGGCACTGCAGACCTTCCTCGCCGAAAGTCGCGAGCTGCTGGTGAGCATGGAAGACGCCCTGATGGCCCTGGAGCAGGACGCGCACGACGCGGACGCCATTGGTGCTGCTTTCCGCGCCATCCATACCATCAAGGGGTCGGCCGGCCTGTTCGGCCTGGACGGCATCGTGCGCTTCAGCCACGTGGTGGAGAATGTGCTGGACCGGGTGCGCGATGGCGAGCTGCGCGCCGACGATGCGCTTGTTGCTCTCATGCTGGAGTGCTGCGACTACATCGGCCATCTGGTGGCGCAAGTGGCCGAGGGCGGTGATGCGGCGGCGGATTGGGACGAGCGCGCCGCGGCCCTGCTCGCGCGCCTTGCCCATTACTCGACCGCGGCGGTACCGGACGGGACCGAAAGGATGAGCGTGCCGGTGGAGGCGGAAGCGGCGGTGGAAACGGTGAGCGGCGGGCGCAGTGCCAGCGGCACGTGGCATATCTCCCTGCGCTTCGGCGCCGACGTGCTGCGCAACGGCATGGACCCCGCTTCTTTCATCCGCTACCTGGGCACCCTGGGCGAGCTGGCGAACGTCACGACCCTGTTCGACGCGCCGGCCAACGGCACCAGCATCGTCCTGATCGGCTGGGCGAGCTGGCGAACGTCACGACCCTGTTCGACAGCATGCCCGAGGCGCAGGAAATGGATCCGGAGCAGTGTTACCTGGGCTTCGAGATCGAGTTCAGGAGCACCGCCGACAAGGAGGCCATTGAGGGCGTGTTCGAATTCGTGCGCGACGACTGCCGCATTCGTATCCTGCCACCCGACAGCCGGCTCGAGGAGTTCCTCGATCTCATCGAGGAGTTGCCCGAGAGCAAGGAGCGCATCGGCGAAATCCTGGTGGCGAGCGGCGCGCTGACCCGGAACGAGCTGGGCGATGCCCTGGCCAGGCAGCGGACCGGCGCGGATGGACGCCCCCGTCTGGGGGAGATCCTGGTCGAGGAGAACGTGGTGCCCCAGGCGGTGGTGCAAGCCGCCCTCGACAAGCAGAAGCAGAACAAGGACCGGCGCGCCCTGGAAGGGAAATACGTGCGTGTCGATGCCCGGAAGTTGGAGGATCTCATCAACCAGGTGGGCGAGATGGTGGTCGCCGGCGCGTCGGCCGCCCTGCTGGCGCGCCGCAGCGGCGACGCCGGCCTGAACGAGGCGATGTCCCTGATGGGGCGACTGGTCGAGCAGATCCGCGACAGTGCCCTGAGTCTGCGCATGGTCGAGATCGGCGAGATCTTCCATCGCTTCCAGCGGGTGGTGCGCGACGTCAGCCGGGAGTTGGGCAAGGACATCGCGCTGGAGGTGAGCGGCGCCGACACCGAGCTGGACAAGACGGTGGTGGAGAAGATCAGCGATCCGCTGATGCACCTGGTGCGCAACGCCATCGACCATGGCATTGAACCGGTGGACCTGCGGCTGGCGCGGGGCAAGCCGGCCCGGGGCACGGTGAAGCTCAATGCCTATCACGAGTCCGGCAGCATCGTTATCGAGGTGGCCGACGACGGCGGCGGCCTGGACCGCGAACGCATCCTGCGCAAGGCGATCGAGCGCGGTTTGGTCGGATCCGATCAAAATCTCGGCGACGGCGACATCTTCAACTTGATTTTCGAACCCGGATTTTCCACCGCCGAGCGGGTCACCGATCTGTCCGGCCGCGGCGTCGGCATGGACGTGGTCCGGCGCAACATCGAGGCGCTGCGCGGCAGCGTCGAGCTGACCAGCCGCCTTGGCGAGGGCACCGCTTTCCGCATCCGCCTGCCGCTGACGCTGGCCATCATCGACGGATTCCTCATCCAGGTAGGTGAATCGCCGTTTGTCGTTCCCCTGGACATGGTGGTCGAGTGCCTGGAGCTGCCCGAGGGCAAACGCGCCGGCGCCCATGCCCGCGACTGCCTGAACCTGCGTGGCGAGGTGCTGCCATTCATCCGCCTGCGGGATGCGCTGGGCGTGGAGGGCGTATCAGGGCGGCGGGAAAACGTGGTTGTGGTGCACTGCGGCGGCCACAAGGCCGGGCTGGTGGTGGATCGCCTGCTTGGGGAGTTCCAGACGGTCATCAAGCCCCTCGGCCAGTTGTTCCGCCATCTGCGGGGCATCTCGGGATCCACCATCCTGGGCAGCGGCGAAGTGGCCTTGATTCTGGACGTGCCGACCCTGGTGCAACAGGCGGCGAGCCGGGAGAACGAGCATGCGGGCGGCGTCGGGCGTGAGCCTCGGCCGGCTCATTGTGAAATGTGACGAGGAGACGGAAAGATGTTCAAGAACATGAAGATCGGAACGCGGCTGGGGATCGGCTTCGGCGTGGTGGTGCTGCTCCTGGCGGCCATTGCCGCCGTCGGCATCACCCGGCTTGCCAACGTCAAGGGCTCGCTCGATATCATCGTTGGTGACCAGTGGCCCAAGGTCTTGTTGCTCCAGGAGGGACTGGCGGGCGTCAATGATATCGGCATTAGCACGCGCGACCTGGTCCTGGCGACCGACAAGCAGGGCTTTCAGCGCGCCAAGGAACGCATCCTGGAGGCGCGCAACAATATCGGCAAGGCCTGGGAAAAGCTCAAACCCATGTTGGTCCATCCCAAGGGCAAGGAGCTGTTCCAGCTGATTCTGGAAGCACGTGAGCAATACATCGCAATGCAGAACCAGATCATCAAGCTGGCCGAAGAAGGCAAGGCCGAGGAGGCGCGCGCTTTCCTGGAGTCCGGCTTCAGGCCCGCGGCCAATGAGTACCGCAAACGGGTCAACGATCTGATCAAGTTCCAGGGCGAACTGATGGATCAAAAGGGCGCCGAAGCCGCCGCCGACTACCAGCAGGCCCGGACCCTGATGGTGGCCATGGGCGTCGCGGCGTTCATCTTCGCCGTCGGCATCGCGATCTGGATCGTACGCAGCATCACGGGCCCGCTGCAGGAGGCTGTCGGCATTGCCAACAGCCTGTCCGAGGGCGATCTCGCTGTGCGCATCGAGGTCAAGTCCCGCGACGAAACTGGCCTGTTGCTGGAAGCCATGAAGAACATGGTGGAGAAGCTGTCGCAGATCATCGGCGAGGTGCGTGCCGCCGCCGATGGCCTGTCCAGCGCGTCCGAGGAGGTGAGCGCCACCGCCCAATCCCTCAGCCAGGCCTCCAGTGAGCAGGCGGCGAGCGTGGAGGAAACCAGCGCCTCGATGGAGCAGATGTCGGCCTCCATCAGCCAGAACACGGAAAACGCCAAGGTGACCGACGCCATGGCGTCGAAGGCCGCCAAGGAGGCCGCCGAGGGCGGCGAGGCGGTGCGCCAGACGGTGACGGCCATGAAGAGCATCGCCGAGAAGATCGGCATCATCGACGACATCGCCTATCAGACCAACCTGCTGGCGCTCAACGCCGCCATCGAGGCCGCCCGCGCCGGCGAGCACGGCAAGGGCTTTGCCGTGGTGGCCGCCGAGGTGCGCAAGCTGGCCGAGCGAAGCCAGGTGGCCGCCCAGGAAATCGGCGAGGTGGCCAAGGGCAGCGTCGATCTGGCCGAGAAGGCAGGGAAACTGCTGGACGAGATGGTTCCGTCCATCAAGAAGACTTCGGACCTGGTCCAGGAGATCACGGCCGCCTCGGAGGAGCAGTCGGCCGGCGTGGGGCAGATCAACACCGCCATGAGCCAGCTCAACCAGACGACACAGCAGAACTCATCCGCTTCCGAGGAACTGGCGGCGACGGCCGAGGAGATGAGCAGCCAGGCCGAGCAGCTGCAGCAGACCATGTCCTTTTTCCGCACCGGCGGCGGCGCGGCCCAGCAGACGGCGCGCCGCAAGGAGGCAGCCAAGATCAAGTCGAAGATTGCCAGCGGCCTGTCGGCGGCCGGCGGCCGGCTGTCCGCCGGGATGGCGGAGCCGGCGCTGGCTGAAGGCGAGTTCGTCAAGTTCTAGGAGGCGGTCATGGGAGCTTTGGTACAAGCCGATCGATCGGCCGAGGCGGACCACGGGCAATACCTGACCTTCGTTCTGGGCGGCGAGATGTTCGCCATCGGCATCCTGTGCGTGAAGGAAATCATCGAGTACGGCAATCTCACCGTGGTCCCCATGATGCCCGAGTGCATCCGCGGCGTGATCAACCTGCGCGGCGCGGTGGTGCCGGTGGTGGACCTCGCCTGCCGCTTCGGGCGCAAGGGCACGGAGCTGACGCGGCGCACCTGCATCGTCATCGTCGAGGTGGAGGCGGACGGCGAGCATCAGGATGTGGGCGTAATCGTGGACGCGGTAAGCGAAGTGCTCGAGATCCGCCGCGACCAGCTGGAACGGCCGCCGGCCTTCGGCGCGCGCATACGCACCGATTTCATCCACGGCATGGGCAAGGTGGACGGCGGCTTCGTCATCATCCTGAACGCCAACCGCGTCCTGTCCCTGGACGATCTGGCCAGCCTGGCGGAAATGGGGCAAGCGATGCAGGACATGCCGACGGCCGCCTGACGAAGGGCCGCGAACGCGCAAAACAGAGAGGCGAACATGAAACTGATAAGAAACATGCGCATCAGCCGGAAGCTGAGCCTGATGGTGCTGATCCCGATACTCAGCCTGCTCTACTTTTCCGCGAGCGGCACCATCGAGAAGTGGCGTATCAGCGGGGATATGGCGAGGATCGAAGCCCTGGCCGGCTTTGGGATGCAGGTGGGCAATCTGGTGCACGAACTTCAGAAGGAGCGCGGACTGACTGCCGGCTTCATCGGCAGCAAGGGGGCCAGGTTTGCGCAGGAGTTGCCAGCCCAGCGTACGGCCACCGACCGGCGTTTGGAGGCGTTCAGAAAGGCCTTGGCCAGCCTTGACGAGCAGGGCGACGACGGCGGGCTGCGCCAGGCGCTGGAAGCGGCGCAAAGCAGCCTCGGCGAGGTGGAGGAGCGCCGCCGAGCAGCGTCGGCATTGGCGCTGCCTGCAGCGGAGGCCGTGGCGTACTACTCCCACGCCATTGGCCGGCTGCTCAGCGTCACCGGCAAGATTGCCACCCTCAGTCCGGATGGCGAGATTGCGGTCGATGCCGCGGCCTACGCCAATTTCCTTCAGGCGAAAGAACGGGCGGGCGTGGAGCGGGCGCTGCTGGCCAATGCCTTCGCCGCCGACGGGTTTGCACCGGGCGAATTCGCGCGCTTCCTCGGCAATGGGGCGGAGCAGGCCACTTATCAGGCCGTATTCCGATCACTGGCGGGCAAGCAGCATCTGGCAATGGTCAACGACAAACTGTCGGCGCCGGTGGTCGAGGAAGTGGAGAAACTGAAAGCTGCCGCGATCGCCCGCGCAGCCGAAGGACGCTTCGGCGTGCAGGCCGATCAATGGTTCAGGCTCGCCACCGCCAAGATCGATTTACTGAAGGAGGTCGAGGACCGGCTGGCCCACGATCTCATGGACAAGGCCGCCGCCCTGCAGAGCCAGGCGCGCCGGGCGATGATCGTGTTTGTCGCAATCTCTGTTGGCGCCCTGGTCGTGACCCTCGCCCTGACGGTGGTCATCATGCTCGGCATCACGCGTCCCCTGGCCCGGGCCGTGGCGGCGGCCAACAGGATGGCCGACGGCGATCTGGGTGCACGCATCGAGGTGGATTCGAAGGACGAGGCGGGCCAACTGCTCGCCGCCATGAAGAACATGGCGGAGAGACTTTCCCACATCATCGCCGAGGTGAGGAATTCGGCGGCAAGCCTAGCGGGCGCATCCGAGGAAGTGAGTGCGACCGCCCAGTCCCTTAGCCAGGCCTCCAGCGAGCAGGCGGCCAGCGTGGAGGAAGCAAGCGCCTCGGTGGAGCAGATGGCCGCGGCCATCGCCCAGAATGCCGAAAACACCAAGATGACCGACGCCATGGCGGCGAAGGTGGCAAAGGACGCCTGCGACGGCGGCGCCGCGGTGCAGAACACCGTGGCGGCCATGAAGAGCATTGCCGAGAAGATCGGCATCATCGACGACATTGCCTACCAGACCAACCTGCTGGCGCTCAACGCCGCCATCGAGGCGGCCCGCGCCGGCGAGCACGGCAAGGGCTTTGCCGTGGTGGCAGCCGAGGTGCGCAAGCTGGCCGGGAGAAGCCAGGTTGCCGCGCGCGAGATCGGCGAAGTGGCCAAGGGCAGCGTGTCCTTGGCGGAACAGGCCGGGCGGCTGCTGGACGAGATCGTGCCCGCCATTCGCAAGACCTCCGATCTGGTGCAGGAAATCGCCGCTGCGTCGAACGAGCAGTCCGCCGGGGTCGGCCAGATCAATTCCGCCATGAATCTGCTCAACCAGACGACCCAGCAAAACGCGTCGTCTTCGGAAGAGCTGGCCGCCACGGCGGAGGAGATGAGCGGGCATGCCGCCCAACTGCAGGGCCTGATGTCCTTCTTCAAAGGCATCGCCGCCGAGCCGAGGTCGGACACCGGCAAGGTTGCGGCCCGCGGCAGGCGCGGTCTGTCGCTGCGCCACGTTATGGGTAACGCAGCGCCCCTGGCCCGGGCGGCGGCTGGCGCGTAGCCATCGAGGTGGCCAAATGGGTGCCGAAGCGCAGCGGCAGGTGACCCTGACGGACGCTGAATTTCTGCGTTTTCAGCGCTGGCTGCAGAGCACGGCAGGGATCTGTCTTTCCCCTGCCAAGAAGGCACTGGTATGCGGGCGCCTGGGCAAGCGCTTGAGACAGCTGCAATTGGGCAGCTACGGCGACTACTTCAATCTGATTACCGGCGGCGGCGATCCGCGCGAGTTGCAGCTGGCCCTGGATCTGCTCACCACCAACGAAACCTACTTCTTCCGGGAGCCGAAGCATTTCGAGTACTTGCGCGATCGCGTGCTGCCTTCGCGGCGCCTCGGTGTCCCTTTGCGCGTATGGAGCGCCGCTTGCTCCAGCGGCGAGGAGCCGTACAGCATCGCCATGCTGCTGGCCGACCGCTTGGGGGAGGCACCATGGGAGATCGTGGCTTCGGACATCAGCCAGCGCATGCTGGAGCGCTGCCGCAGCGGCCACTATCCCCTGGAGCGGGCACGGCATGTCCCGGAAGCTTATCTCAAGTCCTTCTGCCTCAAGGGCATGGGCCGGCAGGAAGGCACGCTGCTGGTGGACCGGCGCATGCAAGGCAGGATCGATTTCCGCCAGATCAACCTGAACGAGCCGCTGCCAAGCCTGGGCGAGTTCGACGTGGTTTTCCTGCGCAACGTCATGATCTATTTCGATCTCGAGACCAAGCGCAAAATCATGCGGCGCGTCATGGCTACCATCCGGCCCGGCGGGCATCTCATGATCGGACATTCGGAGAGCCTCAACGGGGTATGCGACGAGCTGCGCCCGGTGCTGCCTTCCATCTATCGCAAAGAATGAAAAAACCGGCCCACGTCATCGACATCTTCCTGCAACCCGGCGAGTTCTACTTCGGGGATAGGCAAACGCGCATTCGCACCCTGCTGGGCTCGTGTGTGGCCATCACGCTGTGGCACCCTGGGAAGCTGATCGGCGGCATGTGTCACTACATGCTCCCCGAGCGCCCCGGCCGGCGGGCGATGACCCCCGACGGGCGCTACGGTGACGAAGCCTTTTCGCTGCTGCTGCGCGAGATCGCCAAGGCGAACACACGGCCCCACGAATACGAGGTCAAGATGTTCGGGGGCGCCAACATGTTTCCCTCGCGCGAGCGCTGCCGGCGCGACCACATTGGCTTGAAGAACACCCAGGCGGGGGAATCGCTGGTGCAGCTGCATGGGCTGCGCTGCAAGGCGCAGGACGTGGGAGGTGCGGGGCACCGCAACGTAATATTCGACATCCGGAGCGGACACGTGTGGGTGCGTCGGGTGTCCATACGCACTGCCGACTCCTGCGGCGACTGCGAGGAAAGGGCGCTATGCGCAGGATAGGCGTATTCATCGTGGACGACTCGGCCGTGGTGCGACAGGTGGTCGCCGAAGTCCTGGGTGCGCAGCCGGGATTCGAGGTGATCGGTGTCGCCGCCGATCCGATCTTTGCCCTCGACAAGATGAACCGGCGCTGGCCCGAGGTGATCGTGCTCGACATCGAGATGCCGCGCATGGACGGTCTCACGTTCCTGCGCAAGATCATGGCCGAGAAACCCACCCCGGTGGTGATCTGTTCGTCGCTCACGGAGAAGGGCACGGAGACGGCGGTGGAGGCCATGGCTGCGGGCGCCGTGGGTGTCGTGACCAAGCCGGGAATAGGGGTGAGACGCTTCCTGATGGAAGAGGCCGCCGCCGAGCTGGCGTATGCGGTGAAGGCCGCGGCAAGTGCCCGGGTGGCGCGGCTGGCTCAGCCGGCACCGTCCCCGGTTTCGCCCAGATACACGGCAGATGCCGTCCTGCCGCCCGCCCACGGCGCCCTGCGCCAGACCACCGAACGGCTCGTCGCCATCGGCACCTCCACAGGCGGCACCCAGGCGCTCGAGGCCGTGCTCAGGCCTCTGCCACGCACTTCGCCGGGGATCGTGATCGTGCAACACATGCCCGAGAAATTCACCGCCTCGTTCGCGGCGCGCCTCGACCAGATATGCCAGATCCGGGTGCGCGAGGCCCGCTCCAACGACCGGGTGATGTCCGGCTGCGCCCTCATCGCGCCGGGAGGCAAGCATATGCTGGTGAAGCGCAGCGGCGCCCAATACTACGTGGAAGTGGTGGACGGGCCCCTGGTCAATCGCCATCGGCCCTCCGTGGATGTGCTGTTCCGCTCGGTGGCGAAGTTCGCCGGCCGGAATGCCCTCGGCATCATCATGACGGGAATGGGCGACGACGGCGCCCGGGGCTTGAAGGAAATGCACGACGTGGGGGCGCCCACCATCGCCCAGGACGAGGCCACCAGCGTCGTGTATGGCATGCCCAAGGAGGCGGTCAAGCTCGGCGCGGTGGACCGTTCCCTCTCCCTGCCGGGGATCGCGGCCGAGATCGTGCGCTTCGGGCAAGCACTCGGGTAAAGATTGCCAGTGCGGCCGTAAGCTTTACCGCCCGCCTTGCCGCGTCCTTCCCTTCCCACCCTCGTTTTTCCCCGACCGGGAAGGAATCCTTCTTGCATGAGACTACCCGGGCATCGATTGCCGAACACGTGGGACACAACTCAGCGAGGACGAGTGCGATGAAAGACAACGTCAACAAGGTGCTTACGGCGGCGTGCGCCTTCGGCGCCGGCCTGTTGCTGATGTATCTGTTCGATCCCGATCTGGGCAGAAGACGGCGTACCCTGGCGGCGGACAAGATGAGGAGAGCCGGAACCCGGGCAGGCGAAATGGCCCAGCTCGCTTCCCAGGACGCCGTCAATCGCAGCCGCGGCCTGCTGGCGCGGGTGCGGTCGCGGTTCAGCAGGCGCCAGTTGCCGCTCCCCACCCTGGAAGAACGGGTGCGGGCGCGCATCGGCCACGCCGTGTCCACCCCCGGCGCCGTGGAGGTGAGAGCCCAGGGCGCGGGCAAGGTGGTGTTGTCAGGCCCGTTGCTGAAGCGCGAGCTGAAGAACCTGATGGCGGCCGTATGGTCCGTACCGGGCGTGGAGGAGGTCGAGAATCAACTGCAGCTCCATGACCAGCCAGGCCATCTCCCCGCTCTCCAGGGTGCGCGCGAAGCGTCGCCGGCCGGCGCCATGTTTAGGGAGAATTGGCCGCCTTCCGTGCGCACCCTCGCCGGCGTGGCGGGCACGACCCTGGCGGTCGCGGGACTGGTCTATCGGCCCCTCGGCCTGGTGGCCACCCTGCTGGGTGGGGCGCTGGTGGCCCGCTCGGTGGGCAACAAGAGCCTGAAGCGCATGGTCGGCCTGGGCGGGCCCCGCAGCGTGCATATCGACAAGGAGATGTTCATTGCGGCGCCGCCCGAACGCGTGTTCGAGTTCTGGCGCCGGCAGGAGAACTTTCCCCAGTTCATGCGCCACGTGCGCGACGTCCGGCCCGTTGGCGAGGGCCGCTGGCATTGGCAGGTGGCGGGCCCCCCGGGCAGCGAAGTCGGATGGGACGCGGAGATCACCGACCTGGAGGAGGGCCGCCGTCTGGCATGGCGCACCGTCCCCGGCTCCGCCGCCGTGGAGCACCGGGGGCGCGTCGATTTTGAGCCGGAGGCGGGCGGCACGCGTCTGCGGGTGTCGATGGACTATGCCCCGGCAGCCGGCGTCGTCGGGCATGGGGTGACACGGTTGTTCGGCAAGGACGCCAAGACAGAGATGGACGAGGACTTGATGCGACTGAAATCCTTCCTCGAAACGGGTGTGCCGCCCCACGACGCGGTCCCGCAGCCCCGGCCGGGCTATGGCGGGGAGCCGCGCTCCCTCCACTGATATTCTATGAACCGGGCCGGGCCCGGCCCTGACGACAACGGGAGCTTGATGCTCCCGTTATCATTGGAAGGCGGGATCGTACCGCCCGGGTGGGTGTGCCCTCTTCAGGCACACGGCTGTGGAAATGGGATCTCCGGCCGCACTATCGGCGTGTCAAACGGGCCGATAGGCTGGTACTTGGCCCACTCCCTTTCCAGCAACTCGTCGATGACCGAGGCGATCACCTCCTTCGGCAAATCGAGGTAGGCGCCGGAACGGGCCAGAAAGCGCACGATGACCTGCTGCATGTCTCCTGTCTCCTTTTACATGACTTGAACGACCGGTTAGGAGCCCACAGCCGGTTTCTTTGGTATGACAACTACGTAGTATAGACGAATCGCGGGAACAATCCAAGGTGGGTTAGGAAAAATCCTTGTTGCTGCAGTGCGTCAGTTCGTCGGAGCGAAGCGACATCAGGCAACGAGCGTGCCCTTGAGGTGGGGCGCGATGACGTGCAGCAACTGGGCGAACACCTTGGGGTTGCCGGCGACGATGTTGCCGGTTTCCATGTAGCCGGGCTCTCCGCGCAGATTGCCCACCAGTCCGCCCGCTTCGGTGACCAGCAGGGAGCCGGCTGCCATGTCCCAGGGGGACAGGCCGATCTCGTAGAAGCCGTCGAAGCGGCCGCAGGCGACATAGGCCAGGTCCAGGGCCGCTGCGCCGGGGCGGCGCAGTCCCGCGGTCTTTTCCATCAGCTCGCGAAAGATGGCGAGGTAGGTATCCACGTGCTGGAACACGCGGAAGGGAAAGCCGGTGCCCACCAGGGCATCCTCCAGCTTGGCGCGCTTGGTGACGCGGATGCGGCGGTCGTTGAGGAAGGCGCCGCGCCCCTTGCTGGCGGTGAACATCTCGTTGCGCGTCGGATCATAAACCACCGCCTGGGTGACCACGCCCTTGTGGGCCAGCGCGATGGATACCGCGAACTGGGGAAAGCCGTGGATGAAATTGGTCGTGCCGTCGAGGGGATCGATGATCCACGTATAGTCCGACTCGCCGGCCGCCCCGGACTCTTCTGCTAAAATTGCATGTCCAGGATAGGCTTGGCGCAATATCTCGATGATCGCCGCTTCGGCGGCCTTGTCCACCTCGGTAACGAAATCGTTGTGACGCTTGCTGCTGACCTTCACCAGGTCGATGTCGAGCGAGGCGCGGTTGATGATGCTGCCGGCGCGACGCGCCGCCTTGACTGCAATATTTAGCGCGGGGTGCATGGGAATTGTTCTGCGGGCGCCCTCCGGTACGCTTGCCGACCCGGACCGGGCGTTGGATTGTGTTTTAAAGCGCAATTTTAACCGAACATCGCCATGAACCTGAACCGCGCCCGCGCCCTCGCGCACATCCGCGTCGTCCTGTCCCGGCCCAGCCATTCCGGCAACGTGGGCGCCGCCGCCCGCGCCATGAAGACCATGGGGCTGTCCCGGCTCTACCTGGTGGCGCCCCAATGCGAGATCGACGGCCAGGCGCGCGCCCTGTCGTCCAACGCCCTGGACGTTCTCGAGGGCGCGGTCCAGTGCGCCACCCTGGAGGAAGCCCTGGCCGACACCGTTCTGGCGGCTGCACTCACGGCGCGCCGGCGCGAATACTCGGCGCCCCTGAAGTGGGCGCGCGAAGCGGCGGCGGAGATCGTGGACACGGCGCTGGCGGGTGAGGTGGCGCTGGTGTTCGGCAATGAGACGGCGGGGCTGTCCAACGAGGAGCTGGCCCTGTGCCGCCTGCCGGTGATGATCCCCGCCGATCCGGGCTATTCCTCCCTCAACCTGGCGGCGGCGGTGCAGGTGATGTGTTACGAGCTGCGCATGGCCGCCTTGGTGCCGGCCGCCATCCGTGCCGGCCGCGACGAGCCTGCCACGTTCGAGGATGTGCAGCGCTTCTATGCCCACCTGGAACGGGCGCTCATCGACAGCGGCTTCCTCGACCCGGCCAACCCCAAGAAGCTCATGCCGCGCCTGCGGCGCCTGTTCGACCGCGCCGCGCTGGAGAAGGAAGAGGTCAACATTCTGCGCGGCATGCTTAATTCCTTTCAGAAAGCGGATAAAAGTTGACCGAAAAACTCAAGCTTTTTAATATTTAAGCGTTTGCTAATGGAGCATCCTGCATGTTTGCACACTTGAGGGAAGACATCGTCAGCGTCCTAGAGCGGGATCCCGCAGCCCGATCCAAGTGGGAGGTGCTGACCTGTTATCCCGGCGTGCATGCGCTGCTCCTGCATCGCCTGGCCCACTGGCTGTGGCTGCGCGACTTCAAGTGGCTGGCGCGCTTCATTTCCCAGTTCGGCCGCTGGTTCACGGGAATCGAGATCCATCCCGGCGCCGTGATCGGCCGGCGCGTGTTCATCGACCACGGCATGGGTGTGGTGATCGGCGAGACCGCCGAGATCGGCGACGACTGCACCCTGTACCAGGGGGTGACCCTGGGCGGCACCTCCCTGCAGCACGTCAAGCGCCATCCCACCCTGGGCAAGGGCGTGGTTGTGGGGGCTGGCGCCAAGGTGCTGGGGGGCTTCACCGTGGGCGACGGCGCCAAGATCGGCTCCAACGCCGTGGTGGTGAAGCCGGTGCCGCCCGGCGCCACCGCCGTGGGCAATCCGGCGCGCATCATCGAAGCCGGCAGCGACTCGCGGCGCGAGGCGAAGGCGCAGCAGATGGGCTTCTCGGCCTATGGTGTGACGCGCGACGTGGACGACCCGCTGGCCAAGGCCATCCACGGCCTGCTGGACCACGCCGTGGAAACGGACCGGCGCCTGGAAGCCCTGGTGCGCAAGCTGGAAAACGCAGGAATCAAGCTGGACAACGAGGTCGCGGTGCCCGCCGACCATTTCGACCCGCAGTATCTCAGCAAAATAGTTGACTGAAAAGATCGGGTTCTTTATAGTTGAGGAAAAATGTCAAGTATTAAATAGTTTTTCCCCCAACAACCGCTTTTTTCAGCCGAGGTTTGCGATGAGACTGACAACGAAGGGCCGTTTTGCAGTTACTGCGATGATCGACCTGGCGCTGCGGCAGGGCAATGGACCAGTGACGCTGGCCGGGATCAGCGAACGGCAGAAGATCTCCCTGTCCTATTTGGAACAACTATTCGGCAAGCTGCGCCGGCACAAGATCGTCGCCAGCGTGCGCGGTCCGGGCGGCGGCTATCGCCTCGCCCGTCCCATGGAACAGATCTCGGTGGCCGACGTCATTGTCGCCGTGGACGAGCCTCTCGACGCGACCCAATGCGGCGGCAAGGAAAACTGCCAGGACGACCAGCGCTGCATGACCCACGAGCTGTGGACCAACCTCAACAAGCGCATGTTTGAATACTTGGACTCGGTCACCGTGGCCGACCTGGTGGCCCAGCAGAAGCACAAGCCGGCGGAGGTGAGCGTGCTGCACGACGGCCGCCAGCGGCCTTCCCGTTCCGAGGGGCTTGCCGCCACCGCCTGAGGGCTGCATGTTCGCGCCGACCTACCTTGACCATAACGCCACCACGCCGCTGGATGCGCGCGTGCTGGAGGCCATGCTCCCTTACTTGCGTGAGCGCTTTGGCAACGCCTCCAGCCGCCACGAATACGGGCGCGCGGCGCGGGCGGCGGTGGACGAGGCGAGACAGCGGGTGGCGGCAGCGGTCGGCGCCCATCCCACGGAAGTGATTTTCACCAGCGGCGGTTCCGAGGCGAACAACCTGTTCCTCAAGGGCGCCGCCGCCTGTCTGCGCCCGGGCCTGGTGGCGGTGAGCGCCGTGGAGCATCCCTGCGTGCGCGAGCCGGCCCGCGACCTGGAACGCGCCGGCTGGCGCATGCATGAAATTGCGGTGGACGGCGAAGGCCGGGTGGATGCGGCCGACTTCGCCGCCACCCTGGCGCAGCGCCCGGCGCTGGTGTCGGTGATGGCGGCCAACAACGAGACTGGCGTGCTGCAGGACATCCCCGCCCTGGCGCGGCAGGCGCGCGCCGCCGGTGTCTGGTTCCACAGCGATGCGGTGCAGGCGCTGGGCAAGATCAGGCTGGACTTTCGCGCCCTGGGGGTGCATGCCCTGACCCTGTCGTCCCACAAGATCTACGGCCCCAAGGGCGCCGGCGCCCTGGTGCTCGACAAGCGCGTCGAGCTGCGGGCGCTGATCTCGGGCGGGGGCCAGGAGCGCAACCTGCGCTCCGGCACCGAAAACGTCGCCGCTCTGGTGGGTTTCGGCGTGGCCTGCGAACTGGCGGTGGCGCGGCTGGAACAGGATGCTGCGCGCCTGCGGGCGCTGCGCGGGCAGGTGGAGCAGGGACTGGCGGCCCTGGGCGCACGCATTTTCAGCGGCGGCGCCGAGCGCCTGCCCAACACCATATTCTTTTCCCTGCCCGGCCTGGACGGCGAGACCCTGGTCGCCAAGCTGGACCGGGCCGGCTTTGCCGTGGCGAGCGGCTCCGCCTGCTCCAGTACGTCGCCCGAGCCCTCTCATACCCTGCTGGCCATGGGCGTGGCGCCGGACGTGGCGCGCGGCGCGGTGCGCATCAGCCTGGGCCGGGACAACGACGAGACGCAAGTGGCGCAGTTCCTGGCCGCTCTGCACGATCTTGTGATCAAGCTCAAGAACATGGCCGCGCTGGCGGTATAGGCTGTTTTTAGGAGAAATAATGCTCAAGTTCCCGATCTATCTGGATTACTCGGCGACCACGCCGGTGGATCCGCGGGTGGCGGAAAAGATGATCCCGTACCTGACGGAGAAATTCGGCAACCCGGCGAGCCGCTCCCATGCCTACGGCTGGGAGGCGGAGCGGGCCGTCGAGGAGGCGCGCGAACAGGTGGCGGCGCTGGTCAACGCCGACCCCAAGGACATCATCTGGACTTCCGGCGCCACCGAGTCCAACAACCTTGCTCTCAAGGGCGCGGCCCACTTCTACCAGAGCAAGGGCAAGCATCTGGTCACGGTCAAGACCGAGCACAAGGCGGTGCTGGACACCTGTCGCGAGCTGGAGCGCCAGGGCTTCGAGGTCACCTACCTGGATCCGGAACCTGACGGCCTCCTCGACCTGGACAAGTTCAAGCAGGCCCTGCGGCCCGACACCAGCGTGGTGTCGGTGATGCTGGTGAACAACGAGATCGGGGTGATCCAGCCCGTTGCCGAGATCGGCGAGATCTGCCGCGACAAGGGCATCATTTTCCACTGCGACGCGGCCCAGGCCACCGGCAAGGTGGCCATCGACCTGCAGCAGCTCAAGGTGGATCTCATGTCCTTCTCCGCCCACAAGACCTACGGGCCCAAGGGAATCGGCGCCCTGTTCGTGCGGCGCAAGCCGCGTGTACGCCTGGAGGCGCAGATTCACGGCGGCGGCCACGAGCGGGGGCTACGCTCGGGCACCCTGGCGCCCCACCAGATCATCGGCATGGGTGAGGCCTTCCGCATCGCCCGCGAGGAAATGGCCGTGGAGAACGAACGCATCCGCATGCTGCGCGACCGGTTGCTGAAGGGCGTGTCGGGCATCGAAGAGGTCTATGTCAACGGCGACCTGGAGCGGCGTGTGGCGCACAACCTGAACGTCAGCTTCAACTTCGTCGAGGGTGAGTCCCTGATCATGGCCATCAAGGACGTCGCCGTGTCCAGCGGCTCCGCCTGTACCTCCGCCAGCCTGGAGCCGTCCTACGTGCTGCGCGCCCTGGGGCGCAACGACGAACTGGCCCACAGCTCGATCCGCTTCACCATCGGCCGGTTCACCACCGAAGAGGAAATCGACTTCACGGTCGACCTGCTGCAGCGCAAGATCAACAAGCTGCGCGAGATGTCGCCGCTGTGGGAGATGTACAAGGAAGGCATCGATTTGAACACCGTCCAGTGGGCGGCGCATTGATTGAGGAAGCAACATGGCTTATAGCAACAAGGTCCTGGACCACTACGAGAATCCGCGCAACGTCGGCTCTTTCGGCAAGGAGGAGGAGGGCGTGGGCACCGGCATGGTGGGCGCGCCCGCCTGTGGCGACGTGATGAAGCTGCAGATCAAGGTGAACAAGGAAGGCATCATCGAGGATGCCAAGTTCAAGACCTACGGCTGCGGCTCGGCGATCGCCTCCTCGTCCCTGGTCACCGAGTGGGTGAAGGGCAAGACGGTGGATCAGGCGCTGGAGATCAAGAATACCCAGATCGCCGAGGAGCTGGCGCTGCCGCCGGTGAAGATCCACTGTTCGATTCTGGCGGAAGACGCCATCAAGGCGGCGGTCGCCGATTACAAGAAGAAGCACGGGGCATAGGTCGATATTGAACGCATAGAGGCAAAGATTATGGCTATCACGCTCACGGAAAAAGCAGCAAAACACGTCACCAGCTTCATCGCCAAGCGCGGCAAGGGCATCGGCCTGCGCCTGGGGGTCAAGACCTCGGGCTGCTCGGGCATGTCCTACAAGCTGGAATATGCCGACGACGTCCAGCCCGAGGACGTGGTGTTCGAAAGCCACGGCGTCAAGGTGGTGGTGGACCCCAAGAGCCTGCCCTACATCGACGGCACGGAACTGGATTTCGCCCGCGAAGGCCTGAACGAAGGGTTCAAGTTCAATAACCCGAACGTCAAGGACAGCTGCGGCTGCGGCGAGAGCTTCAACGTGTGACGGCCGGGGCCGGCGCACGGCCCCCTCGCTCCCCCCGATCAATGGCGTCGCAACTCACCGAGGATTTCTTTGCCCTTTTCGGCCTGAAGCCCGCTTTCAAGCTGGATGCCGTGGCGCTGGAGGCAGCCTACCGGGACGTGCAGTCCCGGGTCCACCCGGACCGCTACGCCCATCTGCCGGAGGGCGACCGGCGCCTGTCCATGCAGGTGGCGGCGCGGGTGAATGAAGCCTATCGCACCCTGCGCAATCCGCTGGCACGCGCACGCTACCTGCTGCAGCTGGCCGGCGTGGACGCGGCCCACGAAAGCAATACCGCCATGTCCCCCGAGTTCCTCATGGAGCAGATGGAATGGCGCGAGGCCGTGGCCGAGGCGCGGGAAGGCAACGATTTACACGGGCTCGAGCAGCTGCATATGCGGCTGCGCCAGCAGGCGGACGGGCTCTACCGGGAGGTGGAGCGCGACCTGGACGAGAACAAGGATTACGCGCAGGCGGCCGAAGCCGTGCGCCGCCTCATGTTCATCGAGAAAATCCAACACGAAATCGACGAGGCGCTGGCAGCGCTCGATCACTGATGGCTCTACTGCAAATCTCCGAACCCGGGATGTCCGCCGCGCCCCACCAGCACCGGCTGGCGGTGGGCATCGATCTGGGCACCACCAACTCCCTGGTGGCCACGGTGCGCAACAGCCTGGCCGTGGTGCTCAACGACGACCATGGCCGGGCGCTCCTGCCCTCCATCGTGCGCTATCGGGCCGACGGCACGGTGGACGTGGGCTATGCCGCCCAGGCGGCCCAGGCCAGCGACCCGCGCAATACCATCGTCTCGGTGAAGCGCTTCATGGGCCGCGGCCTACACGATGTGGCCCACATCGAGACCATGCCCTACGATTTTGTCGATGCCGCCGGCATGGTGCGGCTGCGCACCGCCGCGGGCGTCAAGAGCCCGGTGGAAGTGTCGGCGGAGATCCTCAAGGTTCTGCGCGCGCGCGCCGAGGCCAGCCTGGGGGGCGAACTGGTGGGCGCGGTGATCACCGTGCCCGCCTATTTCGACGACGCCCAGCGCCAGGCCACCAAGGACGCCGCCAAGCTGGCCGGCCTGAACGTCCTGCGCCTGCTCAACGAGCCCACTGCCGCCGCCGTCGCCTACGGCCTGGACAATGCTTCGGAAGGCGTCTATGCGGTCTATGACCTGGGCGGCGGCACCTTCGACATCTCCATCCTCAAGCTGTCGCGCGGCGTGTTCGAAGTGCTCGCCACCAACGGCGACGCCTCCTTGGGGGGCGATGACTTCGACCAGCGGGTCTACTGCTGGATCCTGGACAACGCCCGCATCAGCCCGCCTGGCGCCGAGGACACGCGCCGGCTGCTGCTCGCCTCACGCGAGGCGAAGGAACTGCTGACCAGCCACGACGAGGCGCCCATCCATGCGCGCTTGAACTCGGGCGAGACGGTGGACCTGGTGCTGACGGCGGACATATTCAGCGACATCACCCGCACCCTGGTGAGCAAGACCCTGGCGCCGACGCGCAAGGCCTTGCGCGACGCCGGGCTCACGGCGGAGGACATCAAGGGAGTGGTGATGGTGGGCGGCGCCACGCGCATGCCCCAGATCCAGCGGGCCTGCGCGGAGTTCTTCCGCCAGGAGCCTCTCACCAATCTCGACCCGGACAAGGTGGTGGCCCTGGGCGCGGCCATGCAGGCCAACGTGCTGGCGGGCAACCGGGCCTCCGCCGACGAGTGGCTGCTGCTCGACGTCATCCCCCTGTCCCTGGGGCTGGAGACCATGGGCGGCCTGGTGGAGAAGATCATCCCGCGCAATTCCACCATCCCCATCGCCAAGGCCCAGGACTTCACCACCTTCAAGGACGGCCAGACGGCCATGAGCTTCCACGTGGTGCAGGGGGAGCGGGAGCTGGTGTCCGACTGCCGCTCCCTCGCGCGCTTCGAGCTGCGCGGCATTCCGCCCATGGTGGCGGGCGCCGCGCGCATCCGCGTCACCTTCCAGGTGGATGCCGACGGGCTCTTGTCAGTGTCGGCCCGGGAGATGACGTCCGGGGTCGAGGCTTCCATTACCGTGAAGCCCTCCTACGGCCTGTCCGACGAGGAGATCGCCACCATGCTGCGCGACTCCATGGACCACGCCGGCGACGACATGCACGCGCGGGCATTGCGCGAGCAGCAGGTGGAGGCGCGCCGGCTGGTGGAGGCCACGGAGGCGGCGCTGGCGGAAGACGGCGCGCTGCTGTCCCCGGAAGAACGGACCCGGGTGGAACGGGCGCTGATCGAGCTGCGCGCCCTCATCAACGGCAACGATCACCGGGCCATCAAGGCGGGCATCGACGCCCTCAATGGGGCTACCCAGGACTTCGCCGCCCGGCGCATGGACCGCAGCATCAAGAAGGCCCTGGCCGGCCACAAGATCATCGAATTCAAGGTTTGACATGACCCAGATCGTCGTACTGCCCCACGTGGAACTGTGCCCCGAGGGCGCCGTGATCGAGGCACAGCCGGGCGTGAGCCTGCTCGACAACCTGCTCGCCCACGGCATCGAGCTGGAGCATGCCTGCGAGAAGTCCTGCGCCTGCACCACCTGCCACGTGGTGGTGCGCGAGGGTTTCGGCTCCCTCGATCCGGCGGAGGAGCGGGAGGAAGACCTGCTCGACAAGGCCTGGGGCCTGGAACCCACGTCCCGCCTGTCCTGCCAGGTGGTGGTGAAGGAGACGCCGCTGGTGGTGGAAATCCCCAAATACACCATCAACATGGTGAAGGAGTCAGCCAGGAAATGAAATGGACCGACACGCGCCAGATCGCCATCGCCCTGGCCGACAGCCGCCCGGACGTGGACCCGCGCTATGTGCGCTTCACGGATCTGATGCAGTGGGTGATGGCCCTGGAGGGCTTCAACGACGACCCCAAGCATTGCGGCGAGAAGATCCTCGAGGCGATCCAATTGGCATGGATCGAGGAAGTCGAATAAGCCCCGTGTTGTCGGGCTGAAGCCCGACCTACCGTGCAGCCGCCATGATCGGATTGCGGCCCATGGAATCGCAGCGGCCCGGGCCGAGGGTGCCGATCTGGCCGGTGAGGGGCGACAGCACCGGCGCCAGCATCTTCAGGATCTGCACCGTCAGGCCGCTGGTGAACTTGTAGCTGCCGGCGTCGGGGCCGCGCACATAGGCGGTGATCACGCCGAAATAGCGATCGCCGATGTGGAAGACGAAGGTCCCGGCGCGCCCCACCACCTTGGACGAGGTCGAGCGCCCATACCGGTCGAAGGTCTGGAAACGATGATCGCCGGTGCCGGTCTTGCCTCCTACCGCCAGGGGTTCGCCGTTGGCGCCGACGAAAGCGCCCTTCAGGCGGCGCGCGGTGCCGTCCTCGACCACGTTGGCCAGGGCGCGGCGTGCCACCCGCGCCACTTCCTGGGGCAGCACCCGCTGGGCGCCCGGCGGCTGATACTCCATGCGCGTCTCGTAAGGCGTGCCGGCCGCGAAGTGCAGCGAGCGGATGCGCACCGTGGGCAGCCGCATGCCGTCATTCACCAGCACCCCCATCAATTCCGCCAGGGCCGCCGGGCGGTCACCGGACGCGCCCAGGGCGGTGGCATAGGACGGCACCAGGGAATCGAAGGGATAGCCCAGACGCTGCCAGCCCCGGTGGATCTCGCGGAAGGCGTCCACCTCCAGCAGCGTACGGATGCGCCGGTCCTGGGCGCTCTTGTGGCGCGACTTGAACAGCCAGCCATAGACGGCGAGGCGTTCGTCGCGGCTCGCTTCCAGCACCTCGGTCAGGCTGGCCTTGGGATGCTGCTCCAGGTATTCCACCAGCCACAGCAGCAGGGGATGGACGCGCGACAGGTAGCCGCGGTCGGCCAGGCTGTAGCGGCTGCGCTCGTAATCCATGTAGAGCTCGACCATTTCCTCCATGGACGGCTGCTGCCCCTTGGGCAGGTGACGCTGCAGGAACTCGGCGAAGGGCACCAGCCCGGCCTCCGGCTGGACGCTGCGGAAGATCACCGCCAGGCGCCGCGGCGTCGGGCGGATTTCCTGAGCCAGCAGCTCCAGGGTCTGCTGCGTCCCCTGGCCGTGGTACTTGCGATAGAAGCGCCGCAGGTATTCGGCTCCCTCCCGGTCGGCGAAGCGGGTGAGATATTCCTGGCGTACCGGATCCTGAGCGTCCTCCAGGAAGCTGGTGCTGGAATCGGGCAGGTTGAACATGAAGTGGTGCACCATGTCGCGCATCAGCCGGATGAACACCAGGTTCACCGAGCGGCGCAGGGCTTCGCGCACCGTGAGCACCCGTGCGTTGTCTTCCGGCTCGAAGTTCTCGAAGTAGTGCAGCCCGCCACCGGTGAAGAAGCCCTCGTGGGGGCTGGCGGAGTAGCGTCGATCCAGGGCCGCCTCGAGCATGGCTTCCAGATCCCGGTCCCGGGTTTGCGCCAGGTAATCCAGCGCCCAGGCGCTGATCGGGTCCTCCCGTGTGCGCGGCAGCTTGCGCAGCTCTTCGGGCGCCAGGGCGTGGTAGCGCTGGTGCAGTCCGGCCACGATCTCCAGATAGGTGACGAGGGTGCGCAGCTTGGCCGTGGACCCTAGATCGAGCTTGGTGTTTTCGTTCACGTCCAGGGGCTGATCCAGGTTGTCGGCCTGCACCCGCACCACATTGGCACCGCCCGCGCGCTCATAAAGGGTGAAGCTGTAGGTGACCTTGGTCGGGTCGCCTTCGGCCAGCATTCTCGGCGCGATCAGGCCGAATGCCCGGGCCACGTCCGGCTGCTGCAGGCTGGCCAGCACGGCGGTGATGCTGCGCTGGATCTCCAGGTCCAGGGTGGCCTCCGCCGTCAGGTCGAGCCGGTCCAGGTCGTAGAGCAGCGGGCGCCCCAGCAGCGCCGCCACGTGCAGGCGCGTACTGTAGGCCGCCTTGCGCGAGGCGAAGGAAGGCGACGCGGGTTGCGTGGTGTCGCGGCCCGGTTCCAGCCGCTGCGCCAGCGCCGCGTCCTTCAGCGTCTCGGGAATGACGCCGGCAGCCGCCAGGCGCCGCAGGTAGGCATTGGTGTGGGCGTCGAGGGCCGCCATGTCTTCCAGCAGGTAATGGGAGGGCCGGCGCTGGGCGACCATCAGGGCGAGCGCCTGCTTGTAGGCCAGCGCCCGGTCCTCGAGCCGGACGCCGATGTCGCGGCTGAGCAGCGCGTCCAGCTGGCGATAGTCGCGGCCGAACCAGACCCGCAGCCCGTCGGGCAGGCCGGCCACTTCTCCCACCCCCGGCCGGGCCGCCAGGGGCACCGTGTTGATGTAATCGAGCACGATGCGGCGGCGCGCCGCGAAGGTGTCTTCGCCGTCCAGGTAGGAGCGCAGCGAAGCGGAGGCCATCTGCCGCAGCTTCTCGCCGGGCGAGTGGGTGATGCCGTGGGGGGAGTGGCGATATTTCTCGATCTGCGTTGCCAGGGTGCTGCCGCCGCCGCCGTTGTGGTTGGCCGGCCAGAAGACGCCGAACAGCCGCTCCGCCACGGCGCGCGCGAAGCGGTCCCATTCCACTGCGGGATTGCGCGTCGGGGATTCGCCCTCGAACAGCTCCCGGTTCTCTATGAACAGCAGGCTATCCACCAGCAGGCGCGGGATCGCTTCGAAGGAGGGATAGGCGGATTCCGGATAGCGCTCGGCATAGACCACGTCGCCGCGGCAGTCCTGCAGCGTCAGCCCGGCCTGGGCCTTTTCCCGGTAGGGCGCAAACAGGCCCCGGTCCATCGCGGTCATCAACGCCGGTGAGATGCGGGCCTGCTCCACCACGGCGTAGTCGAGCCGGGTCAGGCGCTCGATGAACTGGGGCAGGTCGGCGTAGCCCAGGCGGTGATCATAGGGGCCGGTCTTGGTGAAGCGGATGGCGGGGCTGGGCCCCGGTTCGGTCCAGAATCGCACGTCCCGGGCGAAGCCCGCCAGGACGCGGGCCTGCAGCCGGGATGTGGCCAGCTCGTAGGCGCCGGCCATGCACAGTCCCGCGACAACGCCGAGGGCGGCCGCGTAGGCGGGCTTGATCCTGCCGGAGAAGCGCAAACGCATTGTCGACCGCCCGGACCGGGACTACTTGTGTGCTGGCACCAATTGGGTGAGCTGATAACCGAAGGTTAGACAATGTTTCAGTCAATTTGATTTCGCGCTCAATCCAGCACGTGGGACAGCAGGCCGTCGGCGAGCTTGGGCTCGAACCAGGTGGATTTGGGCGGCATCACCTTGCCCGCGTCGGCCACCGCCATCAGGTCTTCCATGCGCGTCGGGAACAGGGCGAAGGCCACGGCCATCTCGCCCGAGTCCACGCGCCTTTCCAGCTCCTCCAGGCCGCGGATGCCGCCGACGAAGTCGATGCGCTTGTCACGGCGCGGATCGCCGATGGCGAGAACGGGCGCCAGCAGGTGATCCTGCAGCAGACTCACGTCCAGGCGCGCCACGGGATCATCGGCAGGCACGAACCGGGAGCGGATGGCGAGGCGGTACCACCGCCCCCCCAGATACATGCCGTACTCGCCGGGTCGCGAGGGCTTGAACCGGCCGGCTTCCGCCCGCACCTCGAAGCGTTCGCCGATCCGCGCCAGCAGCTGCTCTTCCGACAGTCCGTGCAGATCCTTCACCACGCGGTTGTAGTCCATGATCCGCATCTGGTGGTGGGGAAAGATCACCGCCAGGAAGTACTCGTGCGCGTCCGTGCCCGCGCGGCCCCGTCGGGCGGCGGCGACGCGCGAGGCGGCGGCCGAGCGGTGATGGCCGTCGGCGATGTAGAGCGCGGGCAGGGCATCGAAATCCTCGCCCAGAATGGTGATGGCATCGGCGCCATGGATGGTCCAGATCTGATGCCGCACCCCGTCATCGGCCACCACGTCCATGTCGGGCATGCCGGCGGTGGCGGCGGCGATCACCGCGTCGATGTGCGGCGCCGGCGGGTAGGCCAGGAGCACCGGGCCGGTCTGGGCGTTCAGCGCCTCGATCTGGCGCACCCGGTCGTCCTCCTTGTCGGGGCGGGTGAACTCGTGCCTGCGGATGCGGTTCTCGTCATAGGCCGCCACGGACGCCGTGGCGACCAGCCCCGTCTTGCTGTGGCTGCCCATGGTCAGGCGGTAGGCGTAGTAGCAGGGCGCCGCGTCCCGCTGCAGGACGCCCGCCTTCATCATCGCGGCCAGGTTCTCCGCGGCCTTGGCGTACACCGCGGGCGAATAAGGGTCGGTTCCGGGCGGCAGGTCGATCTCCGCCTTGGAGATGTGCAGGAAGCTCCACGGCCGGCCGGCGGCGCGCTGCCGGGCCTCCTCGGAGGACAGCACGTCATAGGGGGGAGCGGCGACTTGAGCGGCGTAACCGAGAGCCGGGCGAAGGGCGGCGAAGGGGCGTATCAGAGGCATTGTCTTTGAATGTTCGGTTTCGGGGTTGAGGTTGGGGGCGGTCGGATCAGCGGTCAGAAGCGCAGCCTGAGATTTTCCCTGACCGGCAGAATGTCCTTCAGCACATTGCGCGCCTTGCGCACGATGAGCTCGGTGGTGCGCCAGTCGATGCAGGGGTCGGTGACCGAACAGCCGTATTTCAGGCGCGACAGGTCGGCCGGGATGGGCTGGTTGCCCGCTTCGATGTTGCTCTCGAGCATGAGGCCGACGATGGACTGGTTGCCCTCGCGGATCTGGTGCACGCAGTCGGACATCACCAGGGGCTGCAGGGTGTGGTCCTTGAGGGAGTTGGCGTGGGAGCAGTCCACCACCACGTTCGCCGGCAGCTTGGCCTTGGCCAGGGCCTTCTCCACCATGCAGATGCTCACGGTGTCGTAGTTGGGGCGGCCGCCGCCGCCGCGCAGCACCACGTGGCCGTAGGCATTGCCGCGGGTGCGCACGATGGCCGACTGGCCCATGCGGTTGATGCCCAGGAAGCTGTGGGGGAGCGAAGCGGAGCGGATGGCGTTGATGGCCACCTCGATGTCGCCGTCGGTGCCGTTCTTGAAGCCCACCGGGGTGGACAGGCCGCTCGCCATCTCCCGGTGGGTCTGGGATTCCGAAGTGCGCGCGCCGATGGCCGTCCAGGACACCAGGTCGCCCAGGTACTGGGGCGAAATGGGGTCCAGGGCCTCGGTGGCGGCGGGCAGGCCCAGCTCGGCCACCTGCATGAGGAAGGCGCGCGCCTTCTGCATGCCTTCCTCGATGTGGAAGGAGTCGTCCATGTAGGGGTCGTTGATGAAGCCCTTCCAGCCGGTGACGGTGCGCGGCTTCTCGAAATAGACGCGCATCACCAGGTACAGGGTATCCTGCACCTCGTCGGCCAGCCGCTTCAGGCGCTGGGCATAGTCGTAGCCGGCGATCGGATCGTGGATGGAGCAGGGCCCCACGATCAGGAAGATGCGCGGGTCCTTGTGGTCCAGGATGGCCTTGATGGTTTCGCGTCCCTGGAACACCGTTTCGGCCGCCGTTTCCGTCAGCGGCACGCGGTCGTGAATCTCCTGCGGCGACGGCATGAGATCGAACTGCGCGATGTTCAGGTTTTCCATCGGCATGCGGTTCATGATTTTTCCCTCACTTGCGAATTCTTGGCGGTCAACTCCGCCATCAGCCGGCGCACGGCGGCGACGCGCTCCTGCAGGCCCGGGGTCGCGTGGCGCCAGGCCAGGCGGTCGGGGCCCATGAGCTTATAGTCCCGGCCGCGCTGGATCAACTCGATGATGCGCATGGGCTCCACGGGCGGATTGGGCACGAACTGGAACAGGATCTGGCTCTCGGCGGCGTCGATCTTGGCTATCCCCAAGGGTTTGGCCAGGATGCGCAGGCGGTGGGTTTCCACCAGCGCCCGGGCGGCCGGTGGCAGCTCGCCGAAGCGGTCGATCAGCTCCTCCTGCATCAGGCGCAGCTCGTCCTCGTCGTCGCAGTTGGCCAGGCGCTTGTACAGGGTCAGGCGCTCGTGGATGTCGCTGCAATAATCGCTGGGCAGCAGCGCCGGAGTGTGCAGGTTGATCTCGGAGGTGACGCCCAGGGGCTGGGTCAGGTCCGGCTCCCGGCCTTCCTTGAGCGCCTTCACCGCGGCGTTGAGCATGGCGGTGTACAGGTTGAAGCCCACCTCCTGGATCTCGCCGCTCTGGGCCTCGCCCAGCACCTCGCCCGCGCCGCGGATCTCCAGGTCGTGCATGGCCAGGAAGAAGCCCGAGCCCAGCTCCTCCATCATCTGTATCGCCTCCAGGCGTCGCGCCGCCTGGGCCGTGGACTTGGCGTGGGGATCGGTGAGCAGGTAGGCATAGGCCTGGTGATGGGAGCGCCCCACGCGCCCGCGCAGCTGGTGCAGCTGGGCCAGGCCGAACTTGTCGGCGCGGTTGATGATGATGGTGTTGGCGTGGGGATTGTCGATGCCCGTCTCGATGATGGTGGTGCATAGGAGCAGGTTGTGGCGCTGCTGGGTGAATTCGCGCATCACCCGCTCCAGCTCCCGCTCCGGCAGCTGGCCGTGGCCCACGACGATGCGCGCCTCGGGCAGCAGCCGGGCCAGCCGCTCGCGCATGTTGTCGATGGTTTCCACTTCGTTGTGCAGGAAGTACACCTGGCCGCCGCGCTTGAACTCCCGCAGCACCGCCTCGCGCACCACGCCTTCGCCATAGCCCATGACGAAGGTCTTGATGGCCAGGCGCTTCTGGGGCGCCGTGGCGATGACCGAGAAATCGCGCAGGCCTTCCAGGGACAGGCCCAGGGTGCGCGGAATGGGCGTGGCGGTCAGGGTCAGCACATCCACCTCGGCGCGCAGCCGCTTGAGCGCCTCCTTCTGGCGCACGCCGAAGCGGTGCTCCTCGTCGATGATCACCAGCCCCAGGCGGGCGAACTTCACGTCCTTCTGCAGCAGGCGGTGGGTGCCGATGACGATATCCACCCGGCCCTCGGCCAAGTCCCTGATGGCTGCCGCCTGTTCCTTGGCAGAGCGGAAGCGCGACAGCTCGACGATGCGCACCGGCCAGTCGGCGAAGCGGTCAGCGAAGGTCTGCCAGTGCTGCTCCGCCAGCAGGGTGGTGGGGGTGAGCACCGCCACCTGCCTGCCGCCGGCCACGGCGATGAAGGCGGCGCGCAGGGCCACTTCCGTCTTGCCAAAGCCCACATCGCCGCACACCAGGCGGTCCATGGGGCGGCCCGACTGCATGTCCTCCACCACGGCGGCGATGGCGGCGGCCTGGTCCGGGGTTTCCTCGAAGCCGAAGCCGTCGGCGAAAGCTTCCAGGTCGTGGGAACGGAACTCGAACACGTGGCCGGCGCGCGCCGCCCGCCGGGCGTAGAGGGCCAGCAACTCGGCGGCGGTGTCGCGCACCTGCTGGGCGGCCTTGCGCTTGGCCTTGTCCCACTGGCCGCTGCCCAGGCGGTGCAGTTCCACCAGCTCGGGTTGCGCGCCGCTGTAGCGGCTGATCACCTGCAGCTGGGACACGGGCACGTAGAGCTTGTCACCACCCGCGTATTCCAGGTGCAGAAATTCGTTCTCCCCTTCACCCAGGTCCAGGCGCACCAGGCCCAGGTAGCGGCCGATGCCGTGGCTCTCATGCACCACCGGGTCGCCGATCTTGAGCTCGGTGAGATCCCGCAGCCAGGCGTCCACCGTGGCGCGGCGCGCCTCCACGCGCCGGCCCCGGGGCCGGGCGGTGGCGGTGTACAACTCGTTCTCGGTGATGACCGCCAGGCCCGCATCGGGCACCAGGAAGCCGCTGGACAGGGGCCCCACGGTGAGCACGAAGTTCTCGGGCACTGCCAGGGCCGCGGCGAAATCGGGCGCCTGGGCGGGACGCAGGCCGTACTCGGCGAAGTACTGCAGGATGGTCTCGCGCCGTCCCGGCGATTCGGCCACCACCAGGGTGCGGCCGCCATGGGCGGCGAGGAAGGCCTTCAGCCGCGCCAGGGGGTCTTCCGCGCGCCGCTCCACCGCCACCTCGGGCAGGGGCGCAGCGGGCGCGTCCGGCGCCGGCGCCCCCTCCGGCAGATGCAGCCGCGGCAAGGCCTTCAGGCGCGAGAAGAACTCCTCCTCGCCCAGGAACAGGGCCGGCGGCGGCAGCAGGGGCCGGTTGCGGTCGCCCTTGAGCAGGTTGTAGCGGGACTGGGTGTCCTGCCAGAAATCCCGGATGGCGTCGTTCACTGCATGATGGGTCACCACCACCGCCGAGGGCGGCAGGTAGTCGAACAGCACCGCCGTGTGGTCGAAGAACAGGGGCAGGTAGTACTCGATGCCGGCGGGCGCGATGCCGTTGCTCACGTCCTTGTAGATGGACGAGCGCGACGGGTCGCCCTCGAAGGTCTCGCGGAAGCGGCTGCGGAAGCGCGTGCGCGCCGCCTCGTCGATGGGGAACTCCCTCGCCGGCAGCAGGCGGATCTCGGGCACCGGGTACACCGTGCGCTGGGTGTCCACGTCGAAGGTGCGGATGGACTCGATCTCCTCGTCGAACAGGTCGATGCGGTAGGGCAGGGCGGAGCCCATGGGGAAGAGATCGATGAGCCCGCCGCGCACGCTGTACTCGCCCGGGGACACCACCTGGGTGACGTGGTGGTAGCCCGCCAGGGTCAGCTGGGCGCGCAGGGCGCCCACGTCCAGGCGCGTGCCCTGCTTCAGGAAGAAGGTGTGGGCCGCCAGGTATTCGGGCGGCGGCAGGCGGTAGAGGGCGGTGGATGCGGGAATCAGGGCGATGTCGCAGCGGCCCTGGGTGATCTCGTACAGGGTCGCCAGGCGTTCGGACACCAGGTCCTGGTGGGGCGAGAAGCTGTCGTAGGGCAGGGTTTCCCAGTCGGGCAGGAGGTGCACCCGCAGTTCGGGCGCGAACCAGGCGATCTCCTCCAGCAGGCGCTGGGCGTCCAGGGGATTGGCGCTGATCACCGCCAGCAGGCGGCCCCGGGCGGCGCCGGCGGCCAGGCGCGCCAGGGCCAGGGCGTCGGCCGAGCCGGCGAGCGCGGGCAGGTCCCGGCGCGCACCGGCACCGGGAAACGACAAAGACGCGAGCTGCGCGAGCAGCGCGTGATTCGCTTCTGCCATGGGAAGGACTGCGGAAGGGGCTTGGCGCAAAACTCGAATTATAAATGATACGGCGTCCCCGCCCGAGGGTTGCGCCTTATTGGGGGTTCCCGGCGTCTTGCCGGTAACGTCCTCATTGTAGTATTTTGGACCTTGTTATCCTGATTGAGGGCGGCACGTGATCCTGACACGCACCAGCCAGTACGCCATCCAGGCACTGATCTACATCGCTACCCAGCCCCCGGGGACGCCGGTGCTCAATCGCACCGTTGCCGAATACCTGGGCGTGCCGCCCGCCTATCTGGCCAAGATCATGCAGATCCTGTGCAAGGGGCAACTGCTCTATTCGTTCCGCGGGCGGATGGGCGGCTTCTGCCTGCGGGAGGGGAAGGAGAAGACGGACCTGATGCAGATCCTTACCCTGATCGAGGGACCGGGACTGACCGAGACTTGCGTGCTGGGGCTCAAGATCTGCAGCGACGAGACGGCCTGCCCCATGCACGCCAAGTGGCAGCCAATCAAGACGCGCATCGTCAAGCTGCTGCATCAGCAGACGCTGGAGCGCCTGGCGGCGGCGGTTACCAGCGGCAAGTATCGTCTGAGCGAGCTGCCCCAGGCGAGCCTGGGCATGGCGCAGGCCCCCGCCGCCCGCAGCCGCCGCTGACGATGTCGTCCATGGCAGCGAAAGCGAAGGATTCTCCCCTGTCCGCACCGCTGGAATGCGGGCCGATAGCCTGCCGGCACTGCGGCGTCTATCGACTGTGCCTGCCCCTCGGGCTGGACCGGGGCGACATGTCGCTGCTGGACAGCATCGTCAGGCGCCAGGAGGTCTACAAGCGGGGCCAGGTGCTGTTCCGGCCGGGCGATCCTTTCGACTATGTGTATGCCATCCGCAGCGGCTCGGCCAAAACCCTGGTGTCCACCGCCGATGGCCGCGTGCAGATCACCGGCTTCCATATTCCCGGCGAGCTGCTGGGCCTGAGCGCCCTGGCCTCGGGCAAGTACACCAGCGAAGCGCGGGCGCTGGAGACCACCTCCGTGTGCAAGGTGAGCGCCGAGCGGCTGCAGGAACTGGCCCGGACCATTCCCGCCATTCAGTACGAGCTGCTCAAGATCATGAGCGGGCGCATCGGCCAGGACGAGGAACTGATGCTGCTGCTGGGCAGGCGCAGCGCCGAGGAGCGCCTGGCTGAATACCTGCTGAGCCTGTCGCGCCGCTTCGCCAGCCGCAACTACTCCGCCACCCAGTTCCGCCTGAGCATGTCGCGCGGCGATATCGGCAACTACCTGGGTATCGCCGAAGAAACCGTGTGCCGCCTCCTGAGCCGCTTCCAGGAGCAGGGGCTCGTCACCATCGCCCGGCGCCAGGTGCGCTTGATCGATCTGCGCCGCCTGGGCGCCATCGCCCGCCTCGACGCGGCCGCCTGACGGCGCCGCCCGGTCTCGCCGGGCGAAAACAAAAGTTGACTCCCGTCAGGGTTTTCCTTGCGCGTCCCGTAATAGCATTTAAAAAAAGATATCAATATCCTATTATCGTAATTCCGAGGCGGGCATGCAGTCACTGGTCGAGTGGTCGGACGATTTGAGCGTCGGCATCCAGGAAATCGACGAGCAGCACAAGGTCCTCGTGGCACTGCTGAACGAGCTCCACACGGCCGTGTGCGAGCACAAGGGATCGACCGCATGCCGTTCGATACTCGATCGCCTGGTCGAGTACACCCGGGTTCACTTCGCTGTGGAGGAAAGCCTGATGCGCGTCCTCGGCTTTCCCGGCCATGACGGCCACAAGCACGAGCACGAGCTCCTGACGCAGCAGGTGTTCGATCTCCTGCACAAGCTCGACAGCGGCAAGACCGCCATCAGTTTCGAGCTGCTCCACTTCCTCAAGATCTGGCTCACCAAGCACATCCAGGAAAGCGACAAGCAGTACGCGCTGCATTTCCTCGAGCGCAACGTCCAGCGCACCTGGGAGAAGAAACGCTCGTGGAAGTTCTGGTAGCAGCCGGCGGCAAACGGATTTTTCTTTGACTTCGATAAGGAGTAATCGATGAAACGAGGCCTTTGTTGGGTGTTGCTGGCGATGAGTTCGGCTGCGGCGTTTCCCGCGCTTGCGGCGGAAGGCAACTGGATGGTGCGTGCCCGCGCCGTCTATCTCGATCCGGCCAACAGGTCGGAAGCCGGCAGCGGCGCCCTAGATCCGACCTTGCTGCCGGGTGATGCCATACACATAAACAGCAAGACGATTCCGGAGGTGGACATCAGCTACTTCTTCACCAAGAACCTCGCTGCCGAGCTGATCCTGACGTATCCGCAAAAGCAGAAGGTGGCCATCACATCGGGCCCGCTGCAGGAACCGATCGGCAGCTTCAAGCACCTGCCGCCGACGCTCATGCTCCAATACCATTTCCTGCCCGAGGGCCAGTTCAGGCCCTACGTCGGCGCCGGCATCAACTACACGCGCATCTCCTCGGTGCGACTGCGCTCCAATGTGGCCGGAGCGGATCTGGACCTCGAGCGCGACAGCTGGGGCGGTGCGCTGCAGGCGGGTTTCGACTACAAGCTGGGCGAGAACCTGTACCTGAACGTGGACGTCAAGAAGGTCTACATCGAAGCCGACGTCAAACTCGCCGGCGCCAAGGTCAGCAAGGTGAACGTCGATCCGCTGCTCGTCGGCATCGGCCTGGGCTGGCGTTTCTAGAGGCTGCGCTACAGGATGGGTCCGGGCTTGCCGAAGCCCACTCCCCAACCGTGGGAGGAGGCGGGTCCGGTTCCCATCCCCTCGTCGCATGCAATGAGCATTTAGGAGGAATGCTATGCAAACCCAACCGACTTACAACTACAAGGTTGTGCGTCAATTTGCGCTGATGACGGTGGTGTGGGGCATTGTGGGCATGGCGGTGGGGGTGTGGATTGCCGCGCAGCTCATCTGGCCCGAGCTG
>JBMOQT010000311.1:0-2516 GCA_049320945.1 Pseudomonadota bacterium | reverse complement strand
CGTCCAAGGCGGCGGTGCTGCTCGAGCTGGGCACCGAATGCCTGGGCGTGCACACGGGGGAGAGCCGCGGCGAGGAGGGCTCCAACATCCTCGGCTTCGCCCGCTTCCGCCTTGGGGAGGCCGAGCCGTCCAACCTGGTGGAGCTGGTGAAGCAGCCGCGCACGCCCGCCTCCGCCATTGCCGCCGCCAAGGCGGTACTGCAGTCGGCCGGGCTCAAGGTGGCGGTGTGCAACGATTTCCCCGGGCGCATCATCGACCGCCTGGTGCGGCCCTATTACAACGCGGCGCTGCGCCGCCTGGACGAGCGGCTGGCGAGCGCCGAAGACATGGACCTCACCCTGAAGCTGGGGCTGGGCTATCCGGAGGGGCCGATCGGCCTGCTGGAGCGCACGGGGCTGGCCCATCACTTCGACGTCACCCAGGCCCTGTACGAGGCGCTGGGCGATGCGGCCTACGCGCCGGCGCGGCGCGCCCGCGTCGCCAAGCTGCGGGCCAAATAGCCATGCGACCTCTCGAAGGCATACGCGTTCTCGACTTCAGCACCCTGCTGCCCGGGCCCATGGCCACCCTGATCCTGGCCGAAGCGGGGGCGGAGGTGATCAAGATCGAGCGCCCCGGGCGCGGCGACGAAATGCGCAGCTACGTGCCGCGCTTCGGCGAGGACAGCGTCAATTTCGCGCTGCTCAACCGGGGCAAACGCTCGCTGGCCATCGACCTCAAGGCGCCCGGGGCGGTGGACGCCCTGCGCCCCCTGATCGAGAGCGCCGACGTGGTCATCGAGCAGTTCCGCCCCGGCGTGATGGAACGCCTGGGCCTGGGCTACGAGGCGCTGCGCGCCATCAACCCGCGCCTGGTCTACTGCGCCATCACCGGCTACGGCCAGAGCGGGCCGCGCGCCGACACGGCGGCCCACGATCTCAACTACGTGGCCGAGAGCGGCCTGCTGTCCCTGTCGGCCGGCGCCGACGGCGCGCCGGTGCTGCCGCCGGCGCTGATCGCCGACATCGCCGGCGGCACCTACCCGGCGGTGATCAACATCCTGCTGGCATTGCGCGAGCGCGAGCGTACCGGCAGCGGCCGCAAGCTCGACATCGCCATGTGCGACAACCTGTTCACCTTCATGTACTGGGCCCTGGGCAATGCCTGGGCCGCCGGCCAGTGGCCCACGCCCGGCGGCGACCTGCTGACCGGCGGCTCGCCCCGCTACCAGATCTACCGCACGGCCGACGGTCGCTACCTGGCGGCGGCACCCCTGGAGGACAAGTTCTGGAGCAATTTCTGCGAGCTGATCGGCCTGGCGCCGGAGCTGCGCGACGATACCCGGGATGCGGCGGCGACCAGGGCGGCGGTGGCCAAGATCATCGCCGGCGCCGGCGCCGAGGAATGGCGCCGGCGCTTCGCCGGACAGGATGTGTGCTGCAGCATCGTGGCCAGCCTGGAGGAAGCGCTGGCCGACCCCCATTTCCGCGCGCGCCGCCTGTTCGAGCGAGGGCTGGCGGGCACGCCGGGGCGCATCCCGGCGCTGCCGGTGCCGGTGGTGGACGCATTCCGCGGGCCCGGGGAGGCGGGTTACCCCGGCCTGGGCGCCGACAACGATTTGATCGGGAGCTGAGCAACTGTCGCCGGGCCGCCCCAAGACAGTTGCTCACCCCCTTGGGGGGTTGCCGCGCAGCGGCGGGGGCACATACGACCAACTGTCGCCGGGCCGCCCCAAGACAGTTGCTCACCCCCTTTGGGGGGTTGCCGCGCAGCGGCGGGGGGCACATACAAGGAGTTTTCATGCAAGCAGTGGTAGTGAGGGAGTTCGGCGCGCCCGAGAGCGCGCGCATCGAGGAGTTGCCCACCCCCGTGCTGGGGGCGAAGGAGGTCCTGGTCCAGGCGCGGGCCATCGGCGTCAATTATCCCGACCTGCTGGTCATCGGCGGGCAGTACCAGGTGCTGCCGCCGCGGCCGTTCAGCCCGGGCAAGGATGCGGCCGGGGTGGTGGCGGCGGTGGGCAGCCAAGTGACCCTGTGCAAGCCGGGCGACCGGGTCATGGTCACCCAGGAATACGGCTGCTACGCCGAGAGAATCGTGGCCCACGAGAACAACTGCCACCCCATGCCGGAGACGCTGGGTTTCGAGGCGGCGGCGGCCATGGGGCTGGTGTACCAGACTGCCCACTTTGCCCTGCTGGAGCGCGGCCAGTATCGGCCCGGCGAAGTGGTGCTGGTGACCGGTGCCGCCGGCGGCATCGGCCTGGCGGCGGTGCAGCTGGCCAAGGCCCTGGGGGCCACGGTGCTGGCGGGCGTGCGCCATGAAGAGCATGCGGCCCTGGCGCGGGCCAACGGCGCCGACCATATCGTGGACCTGGGCGCCGCCAATCTCAAGGACGCCATCAGGAACCAGGTGCGCAGCCTGACCGGCGGCCACGGCGCGGACATCGTCATCGACGCCGTGGGCGGCGATGTGTGCGACGCCTGCGTGCGGGCGCTCGCCTGGTGCGGCCGCCTGGTGATCGTCGGCTTCGCCGCCGG